>NZ_JAQREZ010000018.1:0-68266 GCF_028598715.1 Pseudoalteromonas sp. GABNS16E | reverse complement strand
ATCGACATCTACGTAAATTGCATCTAAGTTATTCATGCCCTTGCCTTGGTAATCTTATGTTTCTTGGTCGAAAGATCTGATCACCGCAAGGGCATTTAGTTCCATTTCTTATGTGCAGCTCAGGTTAATTATGACACCCATCAAAACACAAATGATAATGACACCCATTATAATAGTTGTATAAAACACAAGCTCGGACTACGCTTTAGCTTAAATAATAAACAGGGTTGTGTTATGGCTATTGCTCGTAAGCGCCAAATAAGTTTGGCAGATACAAAATATTATCACTGTATTTCACGCTGTGTTCGCCGGGCATATTTGTGTGGTGAAGACCCTTTTACAGGACAAAATTACGCGCATAGAAGAGGGTGGGTAGAGGATAAGCTTATCAGCCTTGCAAAGGTATTTTGTATAGATGTTTGTGCATACGCAGTTATGAGTAATCATACACATATTGTGTTGTATGTAGATGATAAAAAAGCTAATAGGTTAAACGACAAAGCAATAGCAATTCGTTGGCACAAGCTTTTTAAAGGCACCGCTATCACGCATAAATTTATACGCGGTGAGAAGTTATCGGCTACGGAACATTGGTTTTTAAATGAGAGCATAAAGCAGTATCGAGAACGGTTAAGTAGTATTAGCTGGTTTATGCGAGCATTGAACGAAAATATTGCAAGGCGAGCTAACAAAGAAGATGGCTGCACTGGGCGATTTTGGGAAGGGCGATTTAAATCTCAAGCGTTACTAGATGAAGCTGCTTTGTTGGCGTGCATGGCATATGTAGATTTAAATCCAATACGCGCCAAAGCGGCTGAAACACCTGAGGATTCGCACTTTACGAGCGTAAAACAACGCATAAAATCAATTGCACTTAAAAGCAACCAGGCGTTAAAAGTTAAGCAGCCAAAACAGTTATTACGCTTTGCAGGAAAGCCTAAAAAATACATGCCAAAAGGTTTACCATTCGAATTAAAAACGTATTTAGAGTTAGTTGAATTAACAGGTCGATGCATTCGCGCTGATAAAATAGGCTTTATTACGCATTCAACACCTGAATTATTGATACGTTTGAATATAGCGCCAGAGAACTGGTTAAAACTTACAACCGAATTTGGCAATGTTTTTCATGGAGCCGTGGGGCGTGTAAGCTCATTAGATAGCTATTGTAAACATCAAGCTATTAAGCGGAGGCCTAGCTATTCAAACAGTAAAAAATTATTAGCCTAATAAAACCGTTAAATAAATAGTATGTCATTTAGCTTTGCTGAGCTTTTATTGTGCCTGAAGTTTCTAAACAGCCATAAGATTATGACAAAAAGCTTAAGTATATAAACTTAAACATCTCCATTACCACTCAACATCTCAAATCAACATATAAATCCAACCAAATATTTCTTACTACACTTTTAATTTATAAATAATTAGAGTGGGTGTTATGGTTATGGCTTTATTATGACTAAGAAAGATTAAAGGGATGCCATATCTATAAATATCCTCATATATTTTGAACTCGAGGGCTTACCTCGTTTGTTAATTTTAAGATGGGTGTCAAAGTTATTATTTTGTATAAATCTGTATTGGTTGATATGTAGAATGAATGCTCTACCATATTGGGTAGAGCATTCATTCTACATGGGTTAAACACTTTGCTAAAACAAGATATAGCTGCTGCGCTTGAGGTGGCCTTTAGTCAACATGGTTTTGCTGAGCCTAGTGTGGCTAAGCTGCAAAAACTCAGTGGCGTTAGTTTGCGCACCCTTTATAAATATTACCCGTCAAAGCAGGCAATGATCATTGCTGCGCTTGAGTACCGCCATAATCGCTATATTAATTTTTTACTTAAAGATGCACCTGCTCCGGGAGTTGAGGCGGTTTTGCACATGTTTGATCAACTAAAAGCGTGGATGGTGCAATTTGCGCCTAATGGCTGTTTATCTATTAATGCGTTGTCGGCGTTTCCTGAAGATGAAGCTATTAGCCTTGCGGTGCAAACACATAAAAATGACGTAAAAAAACTGCTAGGTGAGCAAGGTTTAAATTCATCGTTGGCTAGTAGCTTGTTTTTGCTGCACGAGGGAGTGTCGAGTGCATGGCCAGTTATGGGCGATGAGGCGGTTACATCAGCAAAAAACAGTATTCTTAAATTAATATAATGGAGCAACCAATGGCAAATTTACCTAGCACAATGCACGCTGTACAGCTTACCGAGCATGGCGATTTTGATGTATTAAAGTATGCAACTAACTTACCGTTGCCAGGGCTTGCACAAACAGATGTACTTATAAAAGTCATGGCGGCAGGTGTTAATAACACAGATCTTAATACCCGCACGGCGTGGTACGCTAAAAAACAAAGCAGTAAAGACGATGCAAGTTGGTCTGGTTGCGTTTGTTTTTCCTCGTATTCAAGGGGCAGATGTATGCGGCGTAATTGTGGCTGTTGGTAAAAACGTAGATCAAAGCCGTATTGGTGAGCGCGTTATTGTTGAGCCATGCTTAATTAAAGCTAATGGCGAAACGCTTAAATCGCCATGGTATTTTGGCTCTGAGTGCGATGGTGGCTTTGCACAGTTTACCCGCGTTGACTCTATTCACGCTTATAAAATTAATAGTAACTATAGTGATGAAGAGCTGGCATCATTTCCGTGCTCATATTCTACGGCCGAAAACATGCTGTTTCGCTCAAACCCACAGCAAGGGCAAACTGTTTTAATTACAGGCGCTTCTGGTGGTGTTGGCTCAGCGGCAGTGCAATTAGCTAAAGCACGTGGCGCTTTTGTTATTGCCATTACGAGTAAAAGTAAGGCGCAGCAGCTTAAAGAGTTAGGTGCCGATAAAGTTATATTTCGTGAAGATGATTTAATTCAAGCCTTAGGTAAAAACAGTGTGGATGTAGTCATTGACCTTGTTGCCGGTGAGCAATGGCCTGCACTGCTTGAGGTATTAAAACCAAAAGGGCGTTATGCGGTGTCGGGCGCTATTGGCGGGGCATTAGTAGAGCTTGATATACGTACTTTGTACTTAAAAGATTTAACTTTTTTTGGCTGTACAGTTATAGAGCCTGAGGTATTTAAAAGCTTAGTTAACTTTATTGAACAAGAAAAAATAAAGCCTATTGTGGCGCAAAAAGTGTTTGCACAAAAACAACACGTAGGAAAAATAGTACTCACTATCCCCCATAGCGAATAGCGCGTTAAACAACAAAGCCCGTTACAAAGTAAGCGGGCTTTTTAATGGTAACAAGCTTATAAGCTTTTTTTAGGCGGTAAAGCCACGTTTGCAAATATTAGCCCTGCTACAAGCGACATAAATATTAAAAACGTTTGCTGGCCTATATGCTCGGCATAAACAAAGTCTTGGCCTTCAATAAGCGAGTTTAAGCCAATATACGTTTTACTGCCGGGCACCAGAACAATTAAGCCTTGCATGGCAACAATGGAAGCTGGCGCATTTGCAACGCGGTTAAATAAGTTACTAAACACTCCAACCGAAAGCGCACCAACAAACGTGCCTAACGTGTAGTCAAGGTACATAGCCGAACCAATACTCGTGCCATAGGCTATAAAACCTGATGCGATAGACCATCCAGCATGTTTAAGTTTGGTTCTAAATATCACTATTAAGCTGCTACAAAGTAAAAATATAGCCAGCCACGCAGTCCAGCGCGGTAGTGGCTCGGGCTGTACAAAGTCAGTTTGGCCAAATATGGCAAAGCCAATGCCTATGCCAATAAAGGCGCCAAAGTACAGTTTAAATAATAGCATAAACGAGTCCATAACCCGCGCCGTACCCGACACCAAATGCCTAGCTGCAAGCTCTGCTAAACCAAGCGCTAGCGCTAAACCGGGTATAAATACAATAATGGCTGAAAGCACCACTAACCGTATATTTATATCGGGCGAAATATACACACTTATTGCACAAGCCAGCACTGCCGATACTATAGCAACAAGGGGCTCTAGCATGTGAGCAACCCGTTTTGAGCGCCCCGACCACAGTACAAACACATATACCACTAAAGTAAGCAACGCAGACCAAATAACGTCTGTCCAGCTGGTACCCATTAGCATGGCAAATGCACCCCCCGATGTTGCAAAAGCAATACCGGTAACAAATTTATTGTACGGGTTTGGCATGTCGTAAATGGCATCAAGCTGAGCATCAACCTCTTGTAAGGTGAGCTTGTCGTCGAGCATTTGATTAACTAAGTCGTCGGTGCCGGCAAGTGAGCCTAAGTCGTGATCGCCTGGGTCTACGCGTGCCACGTGGGTGTATTCGTCTTCGTGGCCATCAGTCCAAATTACAAACGTTACCGAAGTTGGCGACATAACAAAAGACGATTTAAGTCCTAAGTAAGTGGCCACTTCCATTAAGTGTGCTTCTAGGCGGTACGCAGGGGTGCCGTACTTATGAAGCATTTTACCTAATTTAACGATAAATTTGCGTTTTTCAGTAAAAGTTGCAGTTTTCAAATCTTGTATGGACCAGTGTGTAAATAAATTAGCTAAAAGTATAGGCTAAAACGCCCATTTGTAATGGGCGCGATTTTAAACACAAATTTGTAGGAGTCTAGTCATTTTTAATCTAATTTTTTATTTTTTTCAGCAATCCATTGCGCCATATATTGCGTACTGCGCATAGTATGGTGTTTTAACATTTGTCCGGTGAAGTTTTTTTCCCTATGCGCTTTTAAATCGTTGCTTATAGAGTCAATTTTATTAATTAACGCCGCGCTTAATTTTACTTTGTCGTACAAGGTATTAAGTAGCGTATTGCCAGCTTGTTGCGCGTGTTCAAAATCGGCTTGATTGGTGTAAAGCTCAACGGCTGCATTTGCAAAATCGTCGGTATTATTAGTCACTTTACCAGGCCATGGTAGTTCGTTGTGCATGCCCTCACTGCCTATATTGGTAGTTACGCTGGGGGTTTGCATTATCATTGCTTCTAGCAGCTTGCCTTTTATACCTGCGCCAAAACGAAGTGGGGCTAAACATACGCGTGCGCTTTGCATTACCTCATAGGCGTTATCAGCCCAGCCTTTTATTAAAAAACCGGTTTTAGGGTTATTAAGTGCTGTTGCTTTTGGTGGCGGGTAAGAGCCATAAATATGCAGTTCTGCTTTTGGTAATTGCTTGCGAATAAGCGGCCATATTTTTTGTAAGTACAGCACGGCATCCCAGTTGGGGGCGTGTCTAAAGTTACCTATGGTCATAAAGTGCTCACGTTGTTCAAACGAGTTTGTTTGCGCAGGTAAAGCGGTTAAATCGACCATAAAAGGGAGATGATGTAATAAACTGGCTTCTACGTTAAATACACTACTAAGTAATTGCATTTCAAAGCTTGAAATAATTAAGCTTAGGTCGCAGCGCAATATTGCGGCTATTTCGCGTTTTGCTATGTCTGAATGTAAATCGCTGGTGGTAAATTCTCGCTCGCCTTTGTGCGCTTCGTGGCGCGCATTACGTAGGCATTGTAAATCTTCGGTATCGAGTATTTTAAAGGCATTGGGGCAATGTTTATCTACACGCCAGCCAAATTGCTCTTCCATCATAAAGCGGTCAAACATCACTATGTCTGGGTTGTACGCTTTAACGTACTCATCAAAACTTTCGCAGTTTAAGGCAATGCTTTGACTGGTTATACCAAAGTGATCTAGGTTTACCATGTGCTCGGTGCGCTGTGCTGGGGTGGCAAATTCTACTTGCCAATTTTGCGCTTTAAACGCATTTAATAACGACATCATGTGCGTACCCGCAGCAGACGAATTTGGCTCTGGCCATACGTAACCAATTACCAGCACTTTTTTCATTACGGTGTTTCTCTAATTTGTAGGTTTACATTTACCAGCGTTTTTACTGGCGCAGTGTTTGTTTGAAGTTGTTCTTGCAGCACTAAAATACTGCGCTTAGCAAGCTCTTGCGTGTTTATATTGGCGCAAGTAAAGCGAGGATGCATTTCGGTAATATCAGGAATATGTAAGCAACTTACTATATTGTTTTTTAAATGCGGGGCGGCGGCTAAAACGCCATGCGCAATTATATTATTAGCGCATACAACCGCGTCAATACTCGGATTATTAAGTAATGTGCTACTAAATATTTGCTTAGCATGTAATGGGGTGCTTTTTGTGCACGTAATAGCTGGCTCAGGGGTTATATTGTGTTTTTTACACGCGCTATTAAAGCCACTTAATAAACCCTGTGCAGATAAGCTTTCATCACCCATAAACAGTATGTTTTTAGGCGAATCATTTATTAGCTGCAATGTTACTACATGGCTTGCTTTAGTGTAGTCGGGTAAAACACACGGGGCTGAGCTGTAAGGTACTTCGTTCATTAGGCTAATAACATGGTAGGCAGCAGCAAGGTTGTCGAGCCACTGCGCACAGGTACTAGCCACAGGGCAAATTATAAATGCAGCTACTTTGTATTCTTTTAAATTATTTATTAGCTGCGTTTGGCGCTCTACGCTGTTGTTACTACTAACAATAATGGCCTGAAAAAAAGCTTCGCTTAAAGCCTGCTCTATATTTTTAGTAAGCAATGCCATAAGCGGGTTTGTTAAATCGTCAATCACTACAACCACTAAATTAGAGCGCCCAGAGCGCATAGCTGCTGCATCGCGATTATACACATAGCCTAGCTCATCTATGGCTTGTAACACTTTTTGTTTGCTTTTATCGGCTACTTTATTGCTGTGTGTAAGCACCAGCGATACGGTCGATTTAGACACCCCCGCACGGTGAGCAACATCAAAAATAGTGACCGATTTAGCTTTGTTAGGCATGGTATTTTAAGCGCGCAGTAGTGAGTAAATAGCTGCGTAGTGTAGCGTATATAATGCGTTTAAGTCATCTTTTAGCCCTGTAATTTAAAGCTTAATACTTTATGAACAGAGCAAAACATGTTTATATACCTTTTATAATCTTAAAAATAACAAAAGGATAAAAACATGAACGCATTTAGGCTGTTAGTTGCCTTTATTTGTTGTGTTGTAATAATGCCAAACAGCTATGCTGAGCAAGGTTATCAAACACCTTCGCCTGAGCTAGCCGCTGTGGTAGATGCCAAATTAGCACCCACTAGTTTTTTATCGAGCGATGGCCAATGGCTTGCTTTATTTGAGCGTAAGCGCGTAGAGACGCTTGGCGAGCTTGCTAAAGATGAGCTTAAACTTGCGGGTATAAAGCTTAACCCTGCTAACTTTTCACGCTCGCGTGTTAGCGCTAAATACAGCGCGCTTGAGCTTAAGCATGTGCAAAGCGGCACCGTTATTAATATTAATAATTTACCAAACGGTATTATTCGCTCGCCTAAATGGTCATCTAACAGTAAATATTTAGCGTTTGTTGTAGAGCAACAAAACCAAGCAAATTTATGGCTTTACAGTGTAGAGACAAAGCAAGCTAAAATGCTCTCAAATGCAGCGCTTAACTCAGTTATTACCGCTACGCCTTACCAATGGCTACCCGATAGCAGCGCACTGGTTGCAAATTTAGCAGTTAATATAGGTAAACCCGAGTTAAAAAACAGCAGTCAAAATGTAGTGCCTGTTATACAGCAAAGTACAGGCGAAAAAGCCCCAGCGCGTACCTATCAAAACTTATTAACCAGCCCGTTTGACGAAGCACAGTTTAAATTTTACGGCCAAGGGCAATTAGCTTACGTAACGCTTGATGGCAATACACAAGCAATTGGCAGCCCTGCATTATTTAAATCGTTTTCGGTATCGCCAGATTCAACCAATATATTAGTTGCTGCGATAAACGAGCCGTTTTCGTATCAAGTACCGTACAGCCGTTTTGCCAGCACTTGGCAAATATGGGGAATGCGTGGTTACGCATTAGCTGAGCTTGTAAAACAACCGCTTGCCGATAACATTCCACAAGGCTATGACAGTGTTCGTACCGGCCGCCGCGATTTTGAATGGCGTGCGGATCAAGGCGCAGAAGTTATTTGGGCCGAGGCACAAGATGGCGGCGACATGAAAACTGATGTTAAGCACCATGATTATATTTACAGCCTACGCGCGCCGTTTAAACGCGAGCCAAAACTGTTTGCTAAAGTAGAGCGCCGCTATGCTGGTATAGTTTGGGGTAATCAAAATATTGCCATGCTTAGCGACTGGCGCTTTAGCGACCGCCAAGTGCGTACGTATGTTATTCAGCCACGCAATGCAGATAAAAACCGTGTGCTTTTTTCTGAGCGAAGCTATAACGATGCGTACAAAAACCCAGGTAGCTTTATATACGAGCGTAACGATTTAGGCGCCAACGTTATTAAAATTGTTGGCGGGCGTTATATGTATCTGCGCGGTAACGGCGCGTCTGAGCAAGGTAATATTCCGTTTTTAGACCAGTACGATGTAAAAACGAATAGCAGCAAGCGTTTATGGCAATCACAAGCGCCATACTACGAGCGTGTTCGTGCATTGCTTGACGACGAAGGCGAGCGCTTTATAACTGTGCGAGAGTCTAAAACCGAGCAACCTAACTTTTTTATTCGTGATTTAGATAACGATACACTTACGCAGCTTACTAATTTTGCTCATCCGTACCCAGCATTTAAAGGGGTTACAAAAGAGCAGTTACGTTACAAACGTGATGACGGGGTTGAGCTTTCGGGCACGTTATATTTACCACCAGGTTACGATGTAACCCAAGGCCCGTTACCCGTACTTATGTGGGCGTACCCACTTGAATACAAAGACAAAGCCGTAGCATCACAAGTGCGCGAATCGCCATACGAATTTACTTACATTGGTTATTGGGGCCCTATGCCTTACCTTGCTAAAGGTATTGCCGTATTTGACGACCCTAAAATGCCTATTGTAGGTATTGATGGTAGCGAGCCAAACGATAACTTTAGAAAGCAGTTAGTTTCAAGTGCGCAAGCTGCGGTTGATGTGCTGGTTAAAAAAGGCATTGCCGATAAAAACAACATTGCTATAGCAGGGCACTCGTACGGTGCATTTATGGTGGCAAACCTATTAGCGCATAGTGATTTATTTAAAACCGGTATTGCTCGCAGTGGTGCTTACAACCGTACCTTAACGCCGTTTGGTTTTCAGGGTGAAGAGCGTGATTTTTGGCAAGCACAAAGTGTGTACGCTAACATGTCGCCGTTTTTCCATGCTGAAAAAATTGACGAGCCAATGCTAATGATCCACGGTCAAGAAGATCCTAATTCTGGAACTTTCCCAATGCAAAGTGAGCGCATGTACGCCGCCCTAAAAGGCTTAGGTAAAGATGCTCGCTTAGTAATGCTCCCTTACGAGGCACATGGCTACCGCGCACGTAAAAGCTTATTACATGTACTGTGGGAGCAAGAGCAGTGGCTAGATAAGTACTTATTAAGTGATTCTGTTGAAGAGCCGGTAAATGTTACTACTGAGCAAGTAGCAGAGCCAATACCGATTGCTGAACAATAGTAGATAATAGGTAACCAATAGCGCGGCTACTTTAGCCGCGTTTTTTGCTTTTAATATAGAGAGAAAAAATGATTGATGTTGCAGCGCTTGCCGTTTTTATTCCTACCTTCTTTTTTGTATCTATCACACCGGGTATGTGTATGACCCTTGCCATGACATTAGGTATGAGCATAGGTGTAAGGCGCACATTATGGATGATGATAGGTGAGCTGTTAGGGGTCGCAAGTGTTGCTATTGCTGCGGTATTAGGTGTTGCAAGCGTAATGCTAAATTACCCTAATGCGTTCGATATTTTAAAATGGGTAGGCGGTGCATACTTAATTTATATAGGTATAAATATGTGGCGCGCAAAAGGTAAAATGTCGATTGATACACAAAAACCGCATGATGTAAGTCGCCAGTCGCTATTTACGCAAGGCTTTGTAACTGCCATTGCTAATCCAAAGGGCTGGGCGTTTATGATCTCTTTACTACCGCCATTTATTAGCGTTGAACACGCACTCGCCCCGCAACTATTAGTGCTTGTTTTAGTTATTATGATAAGCGAATTTATTTGCATGTTAGCGTACGCCACAGGCGGTAAAAGCCTACGTTTATTTTTAAGCCGCGGTGATAATATAAAATGGATGAACCGAATTGCAGGCAGCCTTATGGTGCTAGTAGGCATATGGCTGGCATTAGGGTAATTAAATAACAGTTGATATTATCAATTAATTTGCTATAGTTGATTTTGTCATCTATTTTAAGAGAAATACCTGTTTAATGAATACGCCTGCTTTAGTAAATTCTGCGCTCGTAGAGCCTAAAAAAACACCGATCATTTATAAAATAATGGTGATGGTAAGTATTATTGTTTTTGTAGGCGGCAGCTTAACAGGCATTATGACTTACACAAATGTAGGTATAACTGAGCATTTTTATATGGATTGGTTTACCTCGTTTTTAAGTGCGGTGTTGGTTATGGCTCCTGTGGGGTTAGCAATGACAGCCCTTATGAATGCCTTGGTGGCTAAGTTATTACCAAAAGCAAGTGAGCTAAAACGTAATTTAGTGATTAGTGTTTTTATGGCGCTTACCATGGAGTCGCTAATGGCATTTGTTACCGCTACTAACAATATTGGCTATGCAGATATGCGTTTGTTTTTAAATGGTTGGGCTGAAGGGCTTCTTGCTGCACTGCCCATAGGCCTTACTATAATGCTAATCATGTCGGTTACTGTAAAGCCCAAATTAGAGCGTTTTTTAAAAAGTTAACAAAAAGAGCCTGTAGCTCTTTTTGTTAGTTAGCTAAACACTAAATTGCGCTTTTAAAAACGTTGCCGTGCGGCTATGCTCAGATTGAGCCACATCTTCTGGTTTACCTTGAGCAACAATTAAGCCGCCTTCGTCCCCGGCTCCTGGGCCAATATCAATAACCCAATCGCTGTTACTGGCTACTTGCATATCGTGCTCAACCATAATAACGGTGTTGCCGGCATCAGCTAAGCCATTTAACTGCGTCATCAACATGGCTACATCTTTTGGGTGTAGGCCGGTGGTTGGTTCATCTAAAATATACAGCGTATCGCCGCGCTGCGCACGTTGCAGCTCTGTGGCAAGTTTAATGCGCTGGGCCTCTCCGCCCGAAAGCTCAGTAGCAGGTTGGCCTAAACGTAAATAGCCAAGGCCTACTTGTAAGAGCGCATTTAGCGCACGTAAAATAGCAGGCTCATCGGCAAAAAATGTATGCGCTGACTCCACCGTTAAATTAAGCACATCGGCAATGGTTTTATCTTTATAGGTAATGTCGAGTGTTTTTTGGTTATAGCGCTTAGCGTTACACACAGGGCACGGCGAATACACGCTCGGTAAAAATAACAGCTCAATGCTTACAAAACCTACGCCTTCGCAGTTGTCGCAACGGCCTTTTTTCACATTAAACGAAAAACGACCTGCATCGTATTTACGCGCTTTTGCCTCTTTGGTATTGGCAAACAATTTACGTACGTGATCGAACAAACCAGTGTAAGTAGCAAGGTTTGAGCGAGGCGTGCGGCCAATGGCTTTTTGATCAACCGTTATTAGGCGCTTTATATGCTCAAGGCCCTCGGTAATTTTGCCATGGGTTGGTGTTTGGAGTTCTTGATCAAGCAAGTCGGCTTCATCGGTAGGCATTGGCGGCGGCGTTTTTTGTCCTAAAGCATCTTGAATAAGCTCGACTAAGGCTTGGCTTACTAAGCTTGATTTACCTGAGCCAGAACCCCCCGTAACACTTGTAATAACCCCAAGCGGAAATTCGGCACTGATGTTGTGTAAATTGTTGCGCTCAATACCACTTAGCTTAAGCCAGGCTGCGGGCGTACGTTGTGTTTGATGATTTGGCTTTGCGTTATTGTTATGCTTAAAAAGATGCTGACTTGTATGTGAGTTGATCACTTGCTCTAAGCCTTCAACTGGGCCGCTGTAAACAATATTACCGCCATGCGAACCCGCATTTGGCCCTACATCAACCACCCAATTGGCGTGGCGAATTACACTTGTATCGTGCTCCACCACAAATACTGAGTTACCAGCCGCTATTAGTTCATCTAGGGCGCTTAAAAGTGCTTGCGTATCGGCTGGATGTAAACCTGCCGAAGGTTCATCTAGCACATACACAACACCAAATAATTTTGAGCGAATTTGCGTTGCAAGCCGCAAGCGTTGTAATTCCCCAGCTGATAACGATGGCGTAGTACGCTCAAGCGATAAATACCCTAAACCAAGCTTAGTGAGTGCTTCTACGCGTTTGATAATGTCGCTTGTGATGCGCTTTGCCACAATGGTTTTTTCGGGGTTGGCTGCGTTACTTTTAGCGGGGTTATTGGCAGCAATGCTGAGTTTTTCTGCCAGCTCGCCAAGTGTTAACTGCGAAATTTCGCCTATATCAAGGCCTGCTACTTTAACCGATAACGACTCTTTTTTAAGTTTTTTTCCTTCGCACTGTGGGCATTGTGATATTTGCATATACTGCGACACGCGCTTTTTTGTGCGCGGACTTTGAGTGCTCGCAAACGATTGTAAAACAAAGCGTTTAGCACTTATAAATGTACCCATGTAGCTGGGGCTTTCTTCATTTTTAATAGCCGCTTGGGTTTGCTCAAGCGTGTACTCGGGAAACACGGGTACTGTGGGCGTGTCGTCGGTAAACAAAATCCAATCACGGGCTTTTTTGGGCAGGGTATTCCACGGTTTATTAATATCGTAACCTAACGAGGTAAGAATACGGCTTAGGTTTTTACCTTGCCAAGCTGGCGGCCATGCTGCAATGGCGCGCTCTTTAATTGATTTAGTAGGGTCGGGCACTAACAGCTCTTCGGTTACGTTAAATACACGGCCAATACCATGGCACTCTGGGCAGGCGCCTTGTGGTGTATTTGGCGAAAACGCATCGGCATACAGTATACCTTGCCCTTTGGGGTATTCGCCCGCGCGTGAGTAAAGCATTCGCAGCGCGTTAGAAATAGTGGTTACGCTACCGACCGATGAACGTACCGAGGGTGCGCCACGCTGTTGTTGTAATGCTACCGCGGGTGGCAGCCCTTCAATCGAATCTACATCAGGCTCATCTACTTGGTCTATTAATCTGCGCGCATAAGGCGATACCGAATCAAGATAACGATGCTGTGATTCGGCAAATAATGTTCCAAAGGCGAGCGATGATTTACCCGAGCCCGATATACCAGTAAAAACAACAAGTGAATTACGGGGCAAGTTTACATCCACATTTTTTAAGTTATGAACACGCGCGCCTCGTACTTGAATGCTGTGCTCTGGGTTTAATAAAGCCGATTGCGCATTACTAACCTCATGTGAATTTTTAGGTGTGGTTGCCATGTAATTTACTCCTGTTTAATAACCATGTGTTTATTAACGTGCCGCAAAGTATTAATACTAATGGGGTGTCACTGAATGAGCGCTTAGTTAGTTTACTGAGCGTTTAATAGAGTGTTTACATAATAGGTAAAAACTGCGAGTATAAATTTCAATCAATCAAGCAAAGTCGAAATTTAAAAGGACGTTTAATTGTGGCAAAAATTGTCGTTAGCTTTTTATTTTTATTAGTACTTTGCGCCAATGTGTGTGCAGCGCAAAATAATGTACTAAACGTTGACCGAGCCATACCAAATAGCATGCACTTGTCGTTTCCAAACGATAATAATATAACGCCTAAAAAGTCTGACTTTTCTATTGCAAACTATGTACTTATGAGCAACGAAATAGGAGAGCGTTGGGCGGTTATTACCCTTACTAATTTAGCCTCTGGTAAGCGAGAGCTTAATCAAGAACACGTATTAGCGCTGTTTGCAGATGGCAGCAGGCTAACACCAAGTGAATTTAAATTAGGCTTTAAAGGCAATCAAACACAGTCGGTAACGGTATCGTTTACTGAGCATACGTTTCCTATTTTAAGTGTGTATACCAGTAATGATCAGTAACATGTTTTTAGATAAGTTAAATATGTAGCAATTGCTTTAGTTTATCGGCACCGGCTCTGCTGGTGCTTAGCTCAGATTTAATATTATCATTTACAATCACCATTAGCTTGCCGTTAAACCAACGCTGTATTTCTTTAATGTGGTCAACGTTAACCAAATAACTTCGATGAATTCGTACAAAATTATGTTCTGCTAAAGCAAGTTCAAGCTGATCGAGCGTATCGCTTAAATGATGAAATGTATCGCCATTCCACGCCAAACTATTGCCTTGCTCCGATTTAATAAATTTAATGTCACTTGGGGAGAGTAAAAATATCCGCTCACCGTTTTTACTAATGAGCTTATTTATGGTGTTTTTGGTTAATGTAAAGGTTTGCTCGTTGGGTTCATGATTGACTAGCGTATGGGCACGTTGTTGCTCTAGTTGCTGCTGCGCTTTAGCGAGAGCTTTTTTTAGCCTAGCAATAGGAAAAGGTTTGAGTAAGTAGTCAGTTGAGGCCTGCTCAAAAGCTTCAATTGCAAATTGGTCATACGCGGTTGTATAAATAATAATGGGCTGGTAGTTAAGTAAATCAATAAGCTCTAAGCCATTGATTTCAGGCATTTGTATATCAAGTAATACCACATCCGGAGTTAGCTCATTAATTAATGTTATGGCCTCTTTGCCATTTGTGGCCATACCCACTACTTCAACATGCTCCATTAAACTCAATTGATGGCTTAATTTTTCGCGAGCGGGAAGCTCGTCATCGGCAAATAATACGCGCATTTTAGTTACTGTATTTGGCTGGTTTTTGCTGCTCATAGTGTTAGCTCCAACGTAACCACTGCACCATTATTATTGCTCAGTAGTACCTTACTTTTACCAAGTTGTTTAACGCGCTTGAGTATGTTTTTCATTCCTACACCACTGCCATGGCCGTGTTTTATTACCTCGCTCGAAAAACCCTTACCGTTATCGCTAATTTGTATTTTAACGCCGTTAGGTAGCTCACTAAGCGTTATATTAAGTATTAACGACGTTTGTTTGGCGTTATGTTTAATGGCGTTTTCAATAATTGGTTGAATAAGTAGCGGGGGCAGCGATATGTTTTTAAGCGTATTGGGAATGTGGTAATTAACTTTGAGTTTATCGCCAAAGCGGGCTTTTTCAATATTTAGGTACTTTTCTATTATTGTAAGCTCTTGCTGTAAAGGTATTTGTTGTTGCTCTGCGGTGTCGAGGGAATACCTTAAAATATCAGCCAGTTCATGCAGTACTTCATCGGCTAAATCAGGGTTTGTATGAATATAAGCCGAAATTGTATTTAAGCTATTAAACATAAAATGTGGGTTTAGTTGGTAGCGCAATGTAGCAAGTTGCGCTTGTTTAAGCGCGTGTTTTTCGGCTGTTGCGCGTTTTTTGTTTTCAATAAAAATACTGGTAAAGTAAATACACGAGCCCCAAAGTAAGCCGTTAAAAACAACAAACACCCCCATCGATTTGTGCCCATCAAAAAGCTGTGTGAGTACTGTATCGGTAAGCACATTACCAAGTGCCATAAATACAACTGCAATTAACCATTCAAACGCTATTTTGTTAATGTGTTTATTGCGCAGGTAAAAAATAACCGCTGCCGCACTCCAAACAGGAACCCAGTAAAAAGTAACAAACCACACGGTAGCAGCGAGTGCACTACCCGCAGTAAAGGGCGCAGAGTCAGCAATTATGAGCCCAAGGGCATAAGCAATATCTACAACAAGTAAAATAAAAAAGCTGTATTTATAAAAAGGATGTTTGAGCATAATAGATGCTTCTTTTTGTAAGTGATTAAACCATAACAAAAAACAGTCAAAACCCAAAGAGTTTGTGTTTTGACTGCTACTCTTTTAAAAGTAAGTTAGCTCTTTGATTTGTAGTGTGTTTTTTAATGGCTCATTACTTGCGCCTGGCATTTTTCGCCACATTAAGTTAACCCCAGTTAATTCAGTGGCCGACCACGTAACGGGGCTACCAAAGCCAAATTGTTTAAATGTAGTGAAAGGAATATCAAGCGTTGTCCACTCATCGCGCGGTTTTAAAAGTACACTAAAATGATCCCAATCTTTTACATCACTATGATAAACAGACAAGGCAAAAGGCGTGCTTGAACCTTTATAAGTTAGTCGAATACCTTTAAATGATGAGGCATCAGCCGGCGATGTAAATTTTATTTCAGCGCCTGCCCATGCGCCAAAGCTGGTTGGCTTTGTAATGGTTGCATCAATAGTTAAGCTGTTTTTATTTGTGGTAAGTGTTGCCACAGACTGACCACCCATTACCGAGTCGCTCAAGGTTTGCCATGGTGTATCACCGGTAAAATCATCAATAACATGTTGCGCTTGGCTGCTTTTTATTGCTTCATTACAAGCGGGGCCTTGGGGCTTTATAGCCTTGTTTTGCGCAATTAAGGCTGGGCGGTCTACTTGTATACCTGATTTGTAAACCTCTGATATGGTGTGAATGTGGTTTATATCATCAAGCGGGTTTTGCTTAAGCAGTACAAAGCTTGCCTCAAAGCCATTAGCCAGCTTGCCAATGCTCTTGGCTTTATTAATCGCTTTTGCGCCGTTAACTGTGGCTGCATTAATTATTTCACCATTTGTTAAGCCTGCTTTTTTAAGGGCATCTAACTCGTTGTGTAACCCAGTACCGTGCAGCGTGTAAGGGTTTCCGGCATCAGATCCTGTGCCTATAGTAATATTAGCTTTATGTAGCTTTTGTATATTTGCATAAGCGGTTTTTCGCTCCTCCCACGCGTGCTCTTTCCATTTTGAAGGTGCAGGCACGTTGTCAAACAAACACCCTTGAAGCTTTTCGGGAATGGTTTTTAGTAACTCGCTTTGTGAGCTTATAGTATGGTTATGCTTTTCATCGCTATGGTTATGATACACCGCAAGGGTAGGAATATAGGTTACATTATGCTGTTTCATTAGCGTAATAGATTCATCGTCAATCGCTTCGCTATTAATACCGTGCGCTAGAGCCGTTGCACCGGCTTTAATAGCGCGTTTACCATCATTCAGTGTAGAAACATGCACAAAATACGGTAAATTAGCCGCTTTAGAGCGTTTACCTAGCTCGCTTAATTGGCTATCAGTTAACGATTTACCCACACCGCCAAAGGTTTCTATAACTGCTTTAGTTACATGTGGATTAGTGCTTATATGTTTTTGCCATAGTGCTGCTATGTCTTCATCTTTTGCAATTTCGTATGCGTGGCCGCCAAACTGCGTGCCATGCCCACCAGGGTTGGTAAACAAAGTACCCGCATAAAAAAGGTTAGGGGTTAGTTGGGCTGCTTTTAATTGAGCGGCTTCGTTTAGGGTTTGCTCAAACGAAAACAAATCAACAATATTAGTTACGCCTAAATACAAATTAGAATTAAAGTGCGATTGAACCGGCAAATACTGAAACTCAGTAAAGTTACTGCCCGATGAACCCAAATGTACATGTAAATCAATTAAACCAGGTATTGCATATTGGTTGTTAGCATCAATAGTTTTATCTGCGTTTTGTAGTGGATCAGTCGCTTTAGTAATACTTACTATTTTACCCTCGTCAATATACAGCGAACTCGGCGCAGAAAAACTTTGCGAGCTACTTTGGTATAAGCGAATGTTGTCGACCCGCAGGTCAATGGCATACGCACTAAAGTGGCTTGTCAAACTCAGTGCTATAACTGTTTTTGTAATAATGTTCATGACTATATTCCTTATCAAAATAGGTATTTGGCGTTTTGTTGATAAGAAATTTAGCGAGCTTTTTAACCTGCTTCATTAATGTTTATCTGAATCGACATTATTTGCAGTTGAACCGACACAAAAGTAAATAAGCGTTGTGGTGGAGAATTCAGGTTAACTAAATTTAGTTTTTTAATTAACGATAGGTTTCATCGACGGTTAAACCTATTTTAAGACAAAGCTTTAAATTTGATCAGGTTTGATTGGTTTTTAGGGGCAACTATGAGCCATTTACAGACGCTTAAGAGTTATAATGACGGAATTCAAGATTTGTTAATTATATTGAAAGCTCTCCGAGTTTCAATTAGAAAAATTCGTACTGAACTAAAAACTCAAAACCTGATTTCAGTAATCAAATGTATTAATCAATTCAACTCTTATATTTAACAATTAAACAATTTTCGGTAAGTGACACGATGGTTCTAATTGCTTAAATGAATGACGGTCACTCAAATGGCGCTCACGCCTTAAATGTACTTGGTTAAACGAAGTCCTTTTTTAATCATGAGATTCAGCTTTTCAAAATCTGATTGAGGTAAGCGTGATAAACGGTCAACTGACTCAACTAAGAGGTTTTCACCGTTGATAGCACTTTGTTGCTTCGTAGAGGCTCTTAAATACATGTAGTTCTAATAATTTTTGCAACACAATGTATTGACCTTAGCGTAGTTACTGTAGTTTAATGCCTTTATTATGTAGAGATACATTTGTTAACTTTTTGTTTCTGTACGTTGTTTTATTGGAAAACTCGCAAATTAAGGGATTAAAAATGTTTAAAGTTAAAGCGTCTATTTTATCAATTACCGTATGTTCAGTACTAATTTCAGGTTGTAACTCTACACCCAAAAACAACGCTTCAGAGATGGGGATGAAAATACCTTCGTGGGTGTTGAACCCTACAATTGAGAGTGGCTTAGTTGCTTCATCGTGCGTTGTCGCATCAAATAGTTTTGCGATGGACAAAACAGAAGCAACGACGCAAGCACGTGCTGAACTTGCAAATCAACTTGATACTCGTATTGCTTCATTACAAGAGCAGTATTCTGAGAAAATTACTAATCCAGATGAAACCGTATCAAAATCAAAATTCTTAAGCACGACGACTCAGTTTACCGAGCAAGCATTACGTTCATCAAAAGTTATTAAAGTTGATTATGCACAAATGGCTGATCAGAAAAACTTATGCGCTTTAGTGACAGTAACTGAAGAAGGTGCACAATCACTATTTAAACAAGTAATGAAAAAGGCACCGGTTAAGTTAAGCCCAGAAAATGAAACTTTACTGTATTTAAATTTCACTAAAGCTGAAAACGCACAATAGTTGTTAGGACAAATATAATGACAACAGAAATGGAAAACAGTGATGCTGAACAGCAACAAGGCGTAAAAAATAAATCTCTCTATGAATATTTTGTCGCTATTGCCTTAGGTTTAATGGCAATAGGGCAATGGGGTGATACTAAAGATATTGCGATTGAAGCTTGGCAGTTAACGCTGTCAAAATTCACCCATAAGTATGAATATGAATCGCTAAACCATGTAAATGTCGGCAGCAACTTAAAATATATCTCAACACATTTCGGTCAGCCAAAGTTAATTAAAAAAAGTAAATATCATGAAAATTTAAACTTTGCGTATTACCTTGAAAAAAAGTTTATTCTAACTTTAATTTTAGAAGGTGACAGAGTAAACGCTTATACCATTACTGGTTTAGTTGACGACTTTGTTCCTTATGGGTTACTTGATAAGCGAGAAAAAGAGAATACCTTATCGATTGCTGATAATTATACTGAATTTCAAGACTTTACATTAGATTTTAACAATGTTGAGTTCTTACTCGTGAAAGAAGAACTGGGTAAAGAAAAACTGTTTGTCAATCAATATTTTGGTGCTGTTGGTTATGAGCAAAATATTAATGCTTCAAAAGCCGAGTTCAAAGGCTTATATGAAAAGCTTAATATGAATGATGAAGCCCCAAGTTTATTGGCAGACGTTAAGCGACTTACTAAGCAGGTGAGAAACAACTTTTATGGTGTTGGTGAAGTGAGTTTGTCGATAGTGGCAGATTCAGTATTAACAGACTTTGAGTATTCGTTGTATTACAAAAAATAAGGATATTTTTTATCATGGCTTTAAAGCGAATCTTGTCATTAGCACTTATTATCTGTGCGACATCAGCAAGTTCAACTGCTTATGCGGTGCAAAATGATTTTGCCGATTTTAAAAAGAAATACCAGAGCAAGCACAAAGAATATACAGATGACTACACCCAACGTTATGAAGTTTATAAAAAAGAGCTAATTGAAAAGTGGGGTGTCGCAGAGCTAAGCTCAGACACAGAATATGTTACTTATTCTAATGATAAAAGTGTTAAAATCATTGCTAATTTTGAAAACGACACTATCGAAGTCAATATTCAACGTGATGATCAACAAGGTCAAATCACGCCAGAAGAAGAAGAGGTAATGGTACGCGATGCTATTATGGAAGCGCTCAATGTAGCCCCTAAAGCGGCTGCTAAACAAAATGTTGAATTTGCTTTTACGCCAGTGAAAAATCCTCAAACTGCTTTAACCCTTAAACCTAAAAAACTAGCGAAAAAGGTATCTTCAAAACAAGATACCTTGTTAAAGCATCTTGGAATTAATGACGGAAAAGAGCTAAAGGCCGCCTTAACTATGGTTGAAGAAGTTCCGGCAGAAAAACAACAAGCGATAGTTGTTGCCAGAACAGAAAAAAGGCTTTCGCAACAAATTACTCAAGTTGAACAGTTTGTTGAACGTGAAGAGCTTCCCCTGAAACAAAAAAAACGAGCTCAGCGTAAAGTTGCGGAGTTAAACAGTCAGCTGAATGAATTAAATCAAAGGCAAGATATTCTAACGAAGAAAAATATAAAGTCTTATAAAATTCAGCTAAAACGCGATCGCTTTAATAAAGCTGAAAAGTATTTATCTCAAGTGGCTATGCAAGCTAATCAGTGGAAGGTTGATCAAGAGGTTTTACTTGCGATTATGGAAACCGAAAGCCATTTTAACCCTATGGCTAAATCACACATTCCTGCTTACGGTTTAATGCAAATAGTACCATCTACTGCCGGCGCTGATGTAAATAAGAAAATATTTTCCATCAACAAAAACCCGACGCCAGAGCTTTTATTTAATGGTACAAAAAATATTGAATATGGCAGTGCTTATTTCAACATTTTACTGACCCGCTACTTGAAAGAAGTTGAAAACCCAACAAGCCGTATGTATTGCGCAATTGCAGCTTACAACACAGGTATTGGCAATTTAGCGAGAGCTTTCAATAATGGTGAAAGAGGTCGCATGAAAGCAATAAATAAAATTAATAAAATGACACCAGAGCAAGTGTTCGAAGTAATTAAAACTAAAACCCATACCGAAACTCAGCGTTACCTGATCAAGGTTGTAAATAGTACAAACTATTTTGCAGAGCATATATAGGGAAAGGCTATGTTTTTACGTTATATAATTACTGCTTTTATTGGCTTAATCACTTGGAACAGCTTTGCATTAGATGTGCCTGTGGATAACAAGCAATTCATTTATGGATTAGGTACTGATGTAACCTACGGGCAGGCCCAAAAATCAGCGATGGCTGATATTGTCATGAAACTATCAACCCGGATAACAGCTAAATCTCAAATTACCCAAACGAAAGAAAACAACCAAACGCAAACACGTGCTACTCAAAAAACTGAGGCGGTTAGTCGTGGTATTGAGCTGCCGAATGTTGAAGTAGTGGCGAGTGAAGAAAAACTAGGGAATTGGTATGTTCTAGTGCGTGCTGAACGTAAGCTAGTGCAACGCTCTATCAAGCATCAACTGGTAAATTTAAATGATGATCTACTTTTCGCTTTAAAAGAATTTAAAGGTAAATATACGCCATCATGTTTCTATGCGCTTTCTGATGAAGCGAGTAACAAAGAAAAGTTGAATGAGCTCATTCCTGCTTATGTTGGCTCTGGTATTAGCGATGGTTCAGAAGATGAGTTTTATCAGACCCTTAATACCTTCGACCGTACGTTTAAAAAGTGTAAAAAACGTAATCGATACACTTTAATTTTTTCAGAATTGGTTAGTTCTGAATTTAAAAGATCAACAATAAAGTTTTTAAAAAACAATGGCTTTTATGTTGTTAGCAGTGGTGAAAATACTGGTGTTGTGCAATTCAATATTAAGAAAAAACAGACACTAGCCTATAAAAGCCATCTCACAATTTTAAATACTGAAATCTTAGTTTTCGATGAAACTGACACTTTGAAATATCAAAAATCATTCAAAGTTAAAGGTTCTTCGTTTGAGTCAAAATCTCAGTCTTTAGCAAGAGCTGAAAAAAGCTTATTAAAGAAAATAAAATTAAATAATTGATAAAAGGGAATTAACAAATGAACAAGAAAAGTCTTTTAGTTAGCATGGTAGTCTCTTTAACCATTACAGCTTGTGTTTCTACTCAGCCACCAGCTGCATTACCAACATTTCCAGATGTTAATATTGGCTCTTTACCGGGTACGCCTGATGATATAAGTAGTATTCGAAGCAGTAAATTACTCGTTGCTCAAGGCACAAAAGCAGATGTGCCAGAATATGTGCAAACTTTATTTGCTGATAACATTCGAGAATTCGTTATTGATAGTGGCTCAGAAGTTATTGATCGCCAATTGGCACAGCGTTTTATTGATGAAATTCAACTAAAAGAAAACTTAGCTGAAGACTATGATGCTTACGAAGGGCCGGTAGAAGCTAAGTTCTTAGTTATCCCAACGATTACAAGTTACTCTTGGGGTAGTGAATATGAAAAGTCTTATACGACTAAAAATAAAAAAGGCGAGAGCACAAGACATCCTGATGAATGTGATTACACAGGCCGAGCAAAAGGTAACATCCAAATTCGTTCATTACCTTCAATGCAGCAAATTTTATCTGTTAACTTATCAGCTCTTAAGACTAGTTCACAGGAGAACCCGTCTAGTCGGAAATGCAATGACAACGGCATGGTAAATGGCGTAATTAAAGGGGCTATTAGTGAGTTACTTGAAAAAGGTGATGACGATTACGTAACTTTAAGCAAATATGTAGGTTCACAAGGAATAGTTACTGGTGCTAAGCAAGCTGAAGGTAAAATATATTTTGAAACTAACTTAGGTCGTATACACGGTGCTAAAGCAGAACAAGCTGTTGCTATTTATATAGAGATGGACGGGGAGTTAGTTAAAATTGCTGATGGCGAATTTGTGGATAAAGACAATATCTTTAATCGAAAGTCATTTATAGCAATTGAAGAAGAGTACCAATCACGTATTAAGCGCGGAATGATCGTTATGCTTTCAGGTGAGTGTACAAACATGTTTTGTTCAATAGACAACACAATAAACTCCACTATAAAATCTTTACAAAAATAACAGTTATGATTGTAGTAGATATCCTATTGTTATGAAAAGCAAAGAAGAGATTTTAGCTTTTATTAAACGGTTATCCCCGCTTCAGCGGGTAATCATTCAGGCTCATGATTTTCCTGATCATGATGCTATTTCTTCTGCATATGCATTATCAGTGTTGCTGTCTCACTATGAGATCAGCACTCTGATTGTTTATAACGGAGAAATTGACCGAATTTCACTTTCTAACCTGATTCAATGGTTGGAAATTCCTATTTATCATTGCTCACAAGTAAGGCTAAACCCGTCAGATAAAATCATTAATGTTGATGGTTGCATCGGCGAGAAAAATGTAACAGACGTGCCGGGAGATGAGATTGCAGTAATAGACCATCACACTGTTAAACCCAGCAAATCATTTTGGTTTGAAGATATTCGTAGTGATTATGGAGCCACCGCGACTATTATCTGGGAATATTATCAGTTACTTGGTATTAAAATGTCGATACAGGTGGCGAGTGCGTTATTAGTAGGATTAAATGTTGATACCGCGAATATGACAAGAGGCTTCTGTAAAGCTGATATTAAGGCTTTTGTTTACTTAAATGCTCGCTCAGATTTAGCCTTTGTTAATCGTGTATTGAGAAATACCTTAATGCAAGGAGAATTGAGAAATTTTGAGCTCGCGTTTAGAAATTTGTCTGTTAATGATGGTGTTGCCTCTGTGATACTACCTGAACCATGTCCTAAGAATATGCTAGGTATGCTAGGAGATTTTCTTTTATCCGTTAACGAGTTTGATGTTGTTATTGTTGCGGTTAAACAAAATAATGGTTTACAACTATCGTTTCGTTCTGAGTGCCAGAATGTTGATGTTGGGAGGTTAGCAAGAGAAACCTTAAATAATACCAATAGAGGTTTTGGTGGCGGACATAGACATATGGCAGGCGGCATTGTTTTACCTGAATATATAAGCATGTTCACTGAAAAAAATAACCATTTTAAACCATTCATAAAAAAAATTAGTGAATGGCGCGCTTAATTATAAGAGGGAAGTATGGAAAAACTTTTTGAATCAATGCTTTGGAATAGCCGAATTGTACTCGTTTTTGGTGTTATCTCATGTATGGTGACTGGTGTTTCTTTGATTTGCTTGGGCTTATATGAAGTTATTCATCTAATTTCAGCTTTATTTGATTATTTAATTACTCACTCAAGCAATGTAACCCGCGACAATATTATTCTTTTTGTAGTTGAAATTTTAGATACGTTTCTGCTGTCAGCTATATTATTTATCTTTGCTTTTGGTTTATACGAACTGTTTATTAGTCCAATAGAAAATTCACGGCAGCACACGTCAAAAGCTTATGAGATTAAAACAATAGATCAGCTAAAAGCTAAGCTTGGTAAAGTTGTTATCATGTTATTGGTGATTAAGGTATTTGCTTACCTTGTGGAAATTAAACCTCAATCTATGGCTGAACTACTATACTTAGCCATTATAGTTTTATTAGTAGCGATAAGTTTATGGCTTGGTCATGCCGATATTAAGCGATCTAATTAAGTTGTAGTAAACGTTTACTATAAATGTTTTGCACTTTAAGGTGTAAATTTTATCTTATGATTTGAAACATAACACAACCTTTTGAATTTTTGGCCTTAACTTTTCGTTAGTGTTCGACTTTTGAACAATCAAGTTACATTACGTCTGTTTGAGGCTGAGAGTTCAACCGAAGAATGCAATGCTATCCTTATTATTAGTTAAAGGAACGTTTGCATGAAACAGAGAAAGCGTATTTATAATAATGCAGAACAAAGAAGGTTAATTTGGGATCGACATTAGCATGGTGATAGTGCGGATGATATAGGAAGATTATTTGGACGATACCATTAATCTATATTAGGTATTATCCATAAAACAGGCGGCGTATGGCCGTTTGCGCTGAAACGCTCACAAGCAACATGAACTCTTGCACAACGAGAAAGCATTTCATGAGTGATGGCAGCAAGTAAGTCACTTCGAGAAATAGCGAAATATCTGCAGTGTTATAAAACAATTGAGCTACATAAGATTCCTGGAGTAAGGATGTAATGCCAATAAAAAGGATACAAAATTAAAAGAGTTGTGTAATTTATTGGCTATGGTTCGGAGCTCAAGCTTTAAGCACATAAGAAAATACAATAGGCAAAGTCAGCTTCTGGCACTTTCTAGCCATTCGACAACATATAATGTAGATAATAATTAGCAAGGTGTTTTACTGTGTCGGATGGCGCTTCGCTTATCCGACCTACACTTACACAAGTCGCTTATTTGGATTCTGCCCTGCTCAAAATAAAACGCTTATTAAACACGAATACCTTGGCTTAAAAGGTACTCCACAGCTGTATTAGTGTGGGGTTTAAATGCCTTCCAACGGCCAATGGCTTTGTTGTTAAGTGGTTGGCGTACTTGTACTTTACTAGCCGTAGAGACCGGTGCGGTGTTTAAGTGAAAGTCTATACATTGTGCTTGCCATTCTAAATTACAAAAGCTGACTAACTCTTTTATTTGCTGCTCGGGCTTTGCGACCAATTCTTCGTATTTTACTAATTTTATATTGCTGTGCAGGGCGCTAAAGTGCTGCATGAGTTTGTAAAAGCGGTTGTAAAATTTGGCAGTGTCGAGTAAATCGAGCGAGTACGCGTAGTAGGGGTTATTTATTGTAAATAGCTGGCGGTAGTTACCAATGCAGGTGTCCATAGGGTCGCGCAACATACAAATAATTTTAGCGTTTGGCAGGGCTTTGGTAATTAAGTCGATATAAAAAAAGTTAAACGGGAGTTTATCTATAAAATGTTTATGGCTACCGGTGGTTACGCGAGTGGCATTTAAATACGTTGTCCCAAGTTGATTAAAATCAAGCTCATATGCCTTAGTGAGTGTTTGAGTATCGAGTACATGCGGTGTTTGAGTTTGGCTTAATTTTTTAACGCTTAGGCCAAAGTCTTGTAATT
Organism: Pseudoalteromonas sp. GABNS16E; assembly: GCF_028598715.1. Taxonomy (NCBI): domain Bacteria; kingdom Pseudomonadati; phylum Pseudomonadota; class Gammaproteobacteria; order Alteromonadales; family Pseudoalteromonadaceae; genus Pseudoalteromonas; species Pseudoalteromonas sp. GABNS16E. Next base: position 42,224 of record NZ_JAQREZ010000018.1, on the reverse strand, counting down.
CACCGGCTGATTGTACGTCGCTGTGGCTCGATAAAATACGCTCAACCAATGTGGTGCCAGAGCGGGGCATACCTAATACAAAAATAGGCTCTTGCGTTGGGCTGCCGTGTGTTAGCGCGTGTTTATGCTGCTCACTTAAATGTTTAATGTGTTCAAATAACTCAGTTGAGCTTTTATGATCAAAAGGCTGCATAGCGCGTTTAGTGGCTTTTCCTTGCTCTAGGCTGTTAAACGCATCACCAAACTTGCCCATGTCTTGGTACTCTTTTGCAAGTGCGTGGCCAATGTGTAATTTTGCATCGGGGTGTGTTACTTGCTCAAAGACGTTTTTTAAGCGTTCAATATGGTTAGTTTGCAGCGTCGCTTTGGTTAAATCGCTTAATGCGAAATGGCTTGCGTGGTGCAGTGAATTTAGCGCAATGGCGCTTTCAAAGACATTTTTGGCTTGTTCAAATTGGCCTAAAAATTTAGCGCTTACCCCTAAATTATAATAAAACTGAGGTTGCGGTTTATTTGCATGGTTAGCCAGTTTAATAGCGCAGTTAAAATAGTTTAGTGCCTCTTTGTGCAGGCCTGCTTGTGTAAGCGCTACACCTAGGGTGTCGGCATCAAGACTCTTTTTTATTTGCTCAACGGGTATCGCTAAAGCGGTGTTTTTGGCTTTGGTAAGCTCACCTGTTAATGCGTAACACTTTGCAAGCTGCGCGGTGTATTCAATGCTTTTACCAAGGCTAAGGGCTTTTTCTATTAGCTTTATAGCTTTGTGAATTTGCCCTACGCGTAAATTAACCATGGCCAGTAAAAAGTAGCCATCGGCAAAGTCGCTTTTTTGAGTCACTAATTCAACGAGGGCTTTATGGGCACGTTGTATATTACCTTGGTTTAAATACTCAATGGCGCTTTGATGGAGGTGCTTTAAGTTTGGCTGCATGATGGTTGTTTTATTTATGTGTTAATAAAGAAAAAAGGCTCAAATAAATTTGAGCCTTATAACATTGTTTAAAAGTGACTATAAATTATATTTCAAATTTGTAGTTAAATTTAACGCCTACCGTAAGCGGGCGATTAATATAGTGGCCGTAGTTACGTTGTATGTCGGCGCCATTTGCTGATGTTATGTCTGCATCTGAGCGACGTACTGATGTAAATGCATATTTGTTGAATAGGTTATCAACATAAAGAGTTGTTGACCACTCATCGGCTGTTAACTTAGCAGAAATATTACTTAAGCTGTAACCTGGCAGGGTTTCGCCATTGTCATGCAAACCTACTTTTGAAATTACATCACTTTGTGCGGTTAAACCGTAGTTAATATCAAGGGTTTTGTCGTTAAACACATCTGTTTGATAGTTTACACCCATTGAGAACTGATGCTCTGGCGAGCCCGGTAAACGGTCGCCGTCTTCTGCGCCATCGGTGCCATCAGCATTAAACAAAAATGGTGCGTCTGATGTTAGCTCTGCTTTGGTGTATGCGTAAGTTGCATAAACCGAGAATGAGTCAGATAAAATCGCACGGGAAGAAATTTCAATCCCTTTTGCATTTGCGCTGCCTGCGTTTGAAAGGTACGTTAATTGGCCTACATCTGTAGCGCCTGTAATTTGTGCATCATCCCAATCTATGTTGAATAACGCGGCATTAAAGTGTAGTTGGCTTCTAAACCAGGTACTTTTAAAGCCTAACTCGTAGTTTGTAGTAGTATCTGCATCAAAAAGCCTTTCGTCAGCGTTACCACATCCTGTTTGCTGGTTTTCAGGGATAGGATCAGGGCAAACAGCTAGAAGGTTGGAACCGCCAATTCTAAAGCCTTCACTTACTGTTACATAACCCATTACTGAATTAGTAAACTGGTATTTAGCATTAAATTTGAATAAGTTACCGTTATCGCCTGCTTCGTCTTTTTCGTAAGCAACGGTGATTGCATCAGGGTCTGCATCGCCATAAAGTGTATTTGCAAGCGGGAAGTCAAATGCTGCTTGCGCCTCTACATCGTATTCGTAAAAACGTGCACCAATGGTAATATCTAATTTTTCGGTAACTTGGTAGCCAACTTCGCCGAATAGCGCAGACTCAGTGACTTTACTTTTTGTAAGCTCTAAGTATTCTAATGAGTCAGGTCTTAGCTGAGCGCCACCAAAGTTATCGATAGCAAATTGGTCAAACCCAGGCGTAAACTCTCTACTTGATGCTTCGGTTTCTGTTTTGTTGTAAAAGCCACCCACAATCCAGTTAAAGTCGCTGTCGCTTTGCGATACTAAACGAAGCTCTTGCGTGAAGGTATCTTCTTCGTCAATTTCACGTGTGTATGATGAAAACGCAGGGAACTCTTCATAACCGTAATCTAGGCGGATAAGTAAATCGGTTTGGTCACGTTGGCCGTCGGCATCAAAGCTTGAAATACCGGTTGCCGATACAAGCTCTGCAAAACCTAGGTCGGCTTTTAGCTCAAGGCTTAATAGTTGATCTTCTTTTTCGCGCGGCTCTTCATAACGATAAGCCGACTCGTATTTACCTACAATATCGCTTAAACCGTTATCGTCGTTTAGGCTGTTGTAATGAACAATTGAACGGCCTTCGCTGTCTTGGTTTTGGTAAAAGTAATTAAGTGTCCCTTCAAATGTTTCGCTTGGTTTCCAACGTACAGAAATACGCCCTGTGGTAGTTGTTTCGCCGTTAGCATCTTCAACATTTTTAATATTGTTGTTTACTTCTTCGGCGTTGCTCCAATCAGGATCCGGTAGCGATACACCTGGCTCACGCACTGTGTAAGCATAATCAATAAAGCCTGGGTCTTCGTATACGTTTAAGCTTGCACGTACTGCCAGTTCATCTTCAATAAGTGGCAGGTTTACTATAAAGCCGCCTTCGCCGCCTAACGAGTCACTTTCTTGGGTTTGAAACATATCGCCAAATATTTCTACCGTTGTAAAATCAAGCTCTGGCTCTTTAAGCATGTAACGAATTGCGCCGCCTAAAGTACCAGCACCATAAAGGGTACCTTGTGGCCCGATAAGTACTTCTACACGCTCTATGTCGACTAAACGCATATCAACTGACACTGGAATCTCATTAACGTATGTGGCTACGGTGCCGCCATCTGATGATGGACCCGACGAGTTAGTGTTTAAACCACGTACTATAATTGGTGAGCCTGAGCGACCACCTTGATCGGTAATTGTTAAACCAGGTACCCAACGCGCTACATCGGCTAATTCGCCAATGTTTTGATCTTTCATTACATCGGCATCAAGTGCGGTAATGTTTAGCGGTGCATTTTGTACAGATCCGCTGCGTCTTGTTGCTGTAACTTCGATTACTTCGAGTGATTTGTTTTTAGCGGTGGTTTCTTGTTGTGCCACAGCCGAGTTAGAAAATAAAAATGCGCCAGATACAGCGCTCGAAATAGCCAAGGTTAGCAAGCTTGGTTTAAACATAAAAAGTGATCCCCAGATTCAAAATTTAACACCAGTTAATATAAGTTAATCAGTTTATCAGGGAGTTAAAGTAGTGGGAATATTAAAATTGAATTTTAATTCACTTTTTTGGAATAAATATAGCTGGTTGCACAACAAAAAATTATATAAATATGTATAACATCCAAGTAATTGGCTAATTAAGGTACAAGGAAGCATATTTTACTCGTTGAGCAAATGTAAATAGCCATTCATTTTAGTGAATGTATTAATACGGTTAAAAAACCTATAAGACCCTGTTGAATGTTTTGCTCAACGGTATTTATTCTCGTTTTGACACTATAAAAGTGAAGTTTGATCCCCATTAACCCTTCATACCGTAAGCTATAGCATTTCGTACTAAAGTACGCGTATTTAAGGAATATTTATGAGCCAATTATTCTCACCTTTAAAGCTCGGTGAACTCACTTTAGACAACCGCATTATTATTGCGCCTATGTGCCAGTACTCAGCAAACCAGGGGTCTGCCAGTGATTGGCACACTATTCATTTAGGGCAATTGAGCTTAAGTGGTGCAGGGCTATTAATTTTAGAGGCCACCGCGGTAAGCCCAGAGGGGCGCATTAGTTACGCCGATTTAGGGCTTTGGAATAACGAAACCCAGCAAGCACTGGGCAAAAGCTTAAAAGCGCTTAGGCAATACAGTCCTATGCCTATTGGCATTCAGCTTGCGCATGCAGGGCGAAAAGCATCTACTGAAAAACCATGGGATGGCGGTGGTGCAATTGCACCTAGCGATGAAAACGGCTGGCAAACACTAGCGCCTTCTGCCATAGCCTACGATGACAGCGCCTATCAACCAAAGGCTATGACAAAATCGGATATAACCCAGCTAATAAACGATTTCGTCAGTGCAGCAAAACGCGCTGATGAGCTAGGGATTGATTTAATTGAGCTACATGGTGCGCATGGTTATTTGTTACATCAGTTTTTATCGCCTCTTTCAAACAAGCGTGATGATGAATACGGGGGCAGTTTGCAAAACCGTATGCGTCTTGTGCTTGAGGTATTTAAAGCATTAAGAGCTGAATTTGCAAGCCATAAACCGGTAGGTATTCGTATCTCTGCTACTGATTGGGTAGAAGGTGGCTGGGATTTAGCACAATCTATTGAGCTTGCTAAAGCATTAGACAAGCTTGGCTGCGATTTTATTCACGTAAGTACCGCAGGGCTAAGCCCAGAGCAACAAATACCGGTTAAACCTAACTTTCAGGTACCATTTGCAACCGCTATTAAAGAGGTCGTAAGTATGCCGGTAATAGCTGTAGGTTTAATCACTGAGCCACAACAAGCCGAAGATATTATTAGCGAGCAGCAAGCCGATGGCGTAGCACTAGCGCGAGGTATTTTGTATAACCCGCATTGGCCTTGGCATGCTGCAGCGCAGCTTGGCGCAACCGTTAATGCGCCTAAGCAGTACTTGCGATCTAGCCCGCATGGGCAGCCTTCACCTATTAAGTAACTTACATTTTTACATTTACCATGGCTACCCACTGCATTTATATGCAGTGGGTTTTATTATTTATAAATTAGAGTTATTTATGAACCAATCACGTGCACAGCCAGTGCAAATAAGTAATACCTTAGTGAGCATTATTGCTCTGTGCTGTGGCCTTATTGTGGCAAATATTTATTATGCCCAACCTATTATTGAGTTATTAGCGCCCGATGTGGGTTTAAGTGCGCACAGCGCCAGTTTTATTGTGTCGCTTACACAAATTGGCTATGCAATGGGACTGTTTTTTTTAGTGCCACTGGCTGATTTAGTCGAAAACAAACGCTTAATGCTCATTACCTTAGCCATAACATTTTTAAGTTTAATAGGCGCAGGCTTGGCGCAAAGCCCAAGTGTAATGTTGCTATTATGCTTATTGGTGGGGGCGAGCTCTGTATCGGTGCAAGTATTAATACCGCTTGCTGCGCATTTATCGTCAGATGAAAAACGCGGGCAAGTACTGGGTAATATAATGGCGGGGTTGTTACTGGGTATTTTATTAGCCAGGCCAGTTGCAAGCTTAATAGCCGATCATTTTGGTTGGCGAGCCGTATTTTACTTTGCCGCAGGCTGTATGGCATTTATAGCCAGTGTTATATATTTTGCTATACCGAGCAGGCAACCGGCACACAATACAACGTACTTTAAGTTATTAAAATCGCTTAAGCAGCTAATAATACAGCAGCCCGTGCTGCGTCAGCGGGCATTGTATCAAGCGCTTATGTTTGCCTCTTTTAGCTTATTTTGGACCAGCGTACCGGTTGTATTAGCCAGAGAATATGGTTTATCGCAATCGCAAATCGCCTTATTTGCTTTAGTAGGCGCAGCTGGTGCTATTGCAGCCCCTATTGTTGGGCGTTTAGCCGACAAAGGTTACACGCATCAGTTATCGTTACTTGCAAAAGTGATTGCTGCTGCGTGCTTTTTACCCAGTATATTTGAGCTTCCGCACGGTATTATTATTTTAGCGCTAACGGGCATGTTTATTGATTTTGCTGTGCAGGCAAATATGGTGCTGGGTCAGCGGGTGGTATATTCATTAGAGCCGCAAAGCCGAGCTCGCTTAAACGCCATATACATGACCAGTATTTTTGTTGGCGGAGCGCTTGGCTCGTTAATGGCAAGCCCGCTATACGAAGCTGGTGGCTGGGAAAGCGTGGCGTTAGTGGCAGCTGGTATGCCAGTTATATCACTAGTCGGCTATTTAATGACAAGTAAAAAGTAGCGCGATACAAGTTATATAAAATTTTGTTTTTTAAAAGGCCAGCGCAGTTATGTGCTGGCCTTTTTATAGAGGCGATTATTGTTTTTTAACACTCGAAAATGAGCTACCCACCGAGGCTATAATCACTAATAAAATAGCCAACCATTGCCACAAAGTTAATAACTCGCCAAGTATAATAAACCCAGCAAGGGCGGCAAACGCAGGCTCTAAACTTAGCATAATACTAAACCCTTGAGCGGGCATATTACGCAGTGCAACCATTTCAAGTGTATAGGGCAGTGCGCTTGATAAAATAGCAATGCCAATGCCCAGCGGTATAACACTCCATGTAAATGCGCTGCTTTGTAATATGCCGCCATAAGGTACAAGTACAATGGCTGCTACGGTCATGCCGAGTGCGACCGTTGCGCCGCCTGAGCTTTGTGTGCCTGTTTTTTTGCCAAATAAAATATAGGCTGCCCAGCAAGCACCGGCACCTAGAGCGAGTATTACGCCAATTGGGTCTAGGCTTTCTTGGCTGCTCATATCGGGCAGTAACAGTAAAATACCCGTAATTGCACACGCCACCCAAAATAAGTCGCGCTTAGCGCGTGAGCTAAATAACGCCACCGCTAATGGGCCGGTAAATTCAAGCGCCACACCAATTCCTAAAGGGATGCGTTCAATGGCGTAATAAAATAAAATGTTCATTCCGCCTAGGCTTAAACCGTATACCACAATTGATAACCGATTCCCCTTAGCTGGTAGGTGTTTCCACGGTTTAAATATTAAACACAAAATAAGTGCAGAAAAGCCAAGCCTAAGTGCAGTAGTGCCTTCGGGGCCAATAACAGGAAATAACTGCTTAGCAAATGAGGCGCCAGATTGAATTGTGATCATTGCTAAAATAACGCACACAAGCGCGAGCAAAAAGTCTTTAGTGGATGATTGCATTATTTTCCTTGGTAACAATCGTCTAGTTTTGCGCAGTGTATCTGTTTTTTATTGGCTAAGTAATAGCTTGTAAGGCATATACATTAAATTTGGGAGGGAGTAACTAATATATACGATGAATTAGCGTAACTGCTTATGCATAGCTAAAGGCAAAAGCTGAGTGCCTTAAAATAAAAAAGCCAGCGAATAGATCGCTGGCTTATAAACGTTTAGGTCGTTTTAGTGTGTTTTGCTAGCACTTTTAACTAGGCCATCTAAAGAATAAAGGCCACGTTTTTCATCATTTTTACGTTTGATTTCTTCAAGCGCACGCGCTTCTACAGCGTCAAATAATGCATTAATTAAACGGTTAAAGTGTTTATGCATTGCGGTACGTGCGGCGCTTGCATCGTGTGTTTGCAGCGCATTATAAATAGCGGTGTGCTCATCCATTACGCAATCGTTATTGTTTTTACACACACTGCCGTAATCAGCCACAATTTGTGAATTGTTTAAACGTAAATCCCATAAATTTGCCACTGCATACTCAAGGGCTTTGTTACGTGTAGCACGCGCTATAATTTCATGAAACTCGCGGTCTGCTTGTTCTACATATAAGCCTTTTTCCATGGCTATTAGCGTTTGCTTTAATTGAGCTAGTTCTTCATCGGTGATTGATTGAGCGGCAAGTGCGGCTATTTCACCTTCAATGAGTGCGCGAGCTTGTGTTAGCTCAAAAGCGCTGATCTCTTTTGTTTTTACAGATGTTTCTTGTTGTTCTATTACATAAACGCCTGAGCCGGTTTTAACCTCTACGCGGCCTCGTACTTCTAATGCAATAATAGCTTCACGAATTGTTGGGCGGCTTACGTCAAACATGTCGGCAAGTTCTCGCTCTGGTGGTAAACGACTCCCAGCAGAAAACTCTCCTTGGTTTATCAAAGCTTCAACTTTATCAACAATGCGCCAAAATAAGCGACGGTTTTCCATATTCTACCTTTATTACCTTAAGGAATAGCGGCTAATAGGCTCAAATAGCCTAAACCTAATGTTATTAGCAGAGGTTACCCCAAGATTCACTATTATGTCAAAATTCTAAAGTGATGTAACGGTCATATAATATTATAAATGAGTGTTAACCTATTTATGTTACCAATTTAGTATAAATTTTAATAATTGGCTAGCTTGATTGGTCATGTTTTTGTGTGCTAAGTTAACTTTGCTCATTTATATAAGCGTGCTTAGAGTAAGCTAACTTTAATGGATTAAAATGTGTGCAATCTAGGCGTGGGTTAATGGTGGTGCGAGGTGAGTAACCTAGTGCGCCTAATAACTGGCGCTGCCTTGGTTGAATGGTGAATAATTAAACCATTAAAAATCTACACGCTTTGATAAAGAGCCTGTGTAATTTAGCTGTACCAAATAAAAAATAAGTAAGCACATAATTACAACTAGGCTCTTGCCTTGATTGCCCACGGATGGGGGTCAACTTTAGTCCGCTGCTGCGTTTTTATCATTAGGGTACACTACCCCAAGCTGTTTTCTTGCGGTATCAAGTACGTTCATTACGTCGCGGGCAAGCTGATGTGTATTAACATCTGACTCTCGTTTTTGCGCGTTTATGGTTTGCATAAAGTGCGCAACTTCGTATTTCATAAAGTACTCATCAAATTTATCAGAAATAACCTCAACCTCCCCGTTATTGGCAACAAACTCTATGTGTTTTAACTGCGACACGGCATGTATTCGTAAGCGTCCGCGCTCACCTTGTATTTCAGTGATGTTATCGCCTTGAGAAATTTTAGAGTAGCTAATAACGGCTTGTTTATCATCGTAATTTAATAATACGTCGCCTGCGCCATCTACGCCTGTATCTAATAGTACACCGCTGGCACTCACGCGCTGTGGAGCGCCCCAAAGCGCTATAAGTAGGTAAAGCGGATACACACCTAAATCGAGCAAAGCGCCATTGGCAAATTCGGGTAAAAAGGTATTTGGGCGTTCGCCGTTTTTGTATTTATCGTAACGTGATGAGTACTGACTGTATTGGCCAATAAACTTACGGGGTTTACCAATTTTACTCAGCGCATTTTTAAGTCGCGCAAAGTTTGGCAAATGCGTGGTCATCATTGCTTCCATGTATAGGCGTTTATTGGCATTAGCTGCAGTTAAAATAGCATTTAGCTCTTGGCTATTAGCGGCTGAAGGTTTTTCGCCTAGTACATGTTTGCCTGCTTCAAGGCACATTACTGCATATTGCTTGTGTAGGCTATTTGGCGCTGCAATATACACCGCATCAACATTGGGGTCTTTGCATATCTGCTCAATTGAGGTGAAAATTTTTACATCGGTATTGGGGTGATTAGATAAAAAGGCTTCGCCGCTTGATTGTTTGCGTGAGCACACACCGTATAAATTAAATGCAGGTAACGTATTTGCTGCGCTTAATAGGGTATCACTAATAAAATTTGTACCGACAATGACAAAGTTCATGCCTGCTCCTTAGCTTAAATAATAAGAGCCGTTACTTTAACATTTTTTTTGCCCTGTATGCGCGTGGAGAATACCCAAACCAGCGTTTAACACTTGCGCATAAGGTTGCCTGTTCGTGATAGCCTAAAAGCATTGAAATAGTGCTGATAGAGTATTGTTTTTGAAGCAAGTAATGCGCTGCCAGCGCCCGACGAGTGGTGTCTTTCAGTTTTACAAAGCTGGTGTTATGTTTAGCCAATTCACGGTGCATGGTACGCGGGTGCATATTAAGTGCCTCGGCAATAGTTTGGTTTGAACACTGATAAATGGGCAGCATTGGCCTTATGAGTGCGCTTACTTGGGCAGGTAATGAGTGACTGTGTTCGTTGCGTTTAGCTAAAAAATTAAAGGCCGCGTCGGTTTTATTAAGGTTATTGTGGTTAAGCTTTATCGATAAGTCGGCTTTGTTTATTACAATGCCCGCACTGTTGCGGTGCTCTATTACTTTACAGCCAAAATAGGTTTTGTATGCGAGAGTATTAGTTGCCAGCTTTTGCGGTAAAAACACAGTGCGAGGCTTGCACTGATTATTACTTAATTTTTTAATTATGCTCATGGCTAAGCCAAGCGTGAGCTCTATGGCTTGGTTTATTTGTGGTAGGGGCTTTAGGTTAAATTCAAACGATAAAAATAAGCTCTCGTCATTATCTAATGAGTGCGTTGTTAAGCACAATGCGGGGCTGTGTAAGTGTAAATATTTAACCACCCAGCTAAGCGCTTCTTCTAAATTAGTCCCACTTTTAGCGGCTATGGCTATGTGGCCTAAAATATCAAAGTTTTGTTTATTTGCTAATTTAAGCCCAAAGCTTGGGCAGTTAAGCGTGTGGCTGCAGTACTCTAATAAATTTGCATAGCTCAAATAGGGTAAATATTGGTTTTCAAGGTCATTAAAATCGACAGTGACCTTACAGGTTTTCATTACGCTTGCTGGGTCTGCGCCAAGTTCTTTAATTAACGAGTCTATTGAATATAAAGAGGTGGCACGTATTGGGCTGCTCATACACTGGCGCTGTAAATTAAAGAAGGTGTCTAAAAATATCAAGTTTTTAGGATTTAATCTATGCACTATAGAGCGAATAGCTTGCTGCAATAAAACTGCTTATTTACAACTGCATGGATGCACAAAGCAGAAGCAGCTACCAATAAGAACTAAATAGTGATGATGCAAAGGCACCTATGAGTAACCACACGTTTGATTATATTATTATTGGCGCAGGCAGTGCAGGTTGTGTGCTGGCAGCGCGTTTATCAGAAGATCAGCATATAAGTGTGTGCCTAATAGAGTCGGGCGGTAGCGATAACAGCGCTTTAATACAAATGCCTGCGGGTATTGCGGCCAGTGTGCCATACGGAATAAATAGTTGGCATTACAACACGGTACCGCAAAAGGCGCTTAATAATCGATGTGGCTTTGTGCCGCGGGGTAAAGTGCTAGGTGGGTCTAGCTCTACTAATGCCATGGTGTATATACGCGGTAATAAATACGATTACGATAACTGGGCACAAAATGGCAACCTTGGGTGGGACTACAACAGTTTATTACCCTATTTTATAAAAGCCGAAAACAATAAAACGTTTAATAACGCGTTACATGGCACAAAAGGGCCATTGCATGTGCAAGAGCTGACTAAGCCAAGTGCGGTAAACTCTTGCTTTTTAAAAGCGTGTGTTGAGCAAGGAATACAGTTAAATGACGATATAAATGGCGCTGAGCAACATGGAGCACGGCTTTCGCAGGTTACGCAACATAATGGTGAGCGCTGTAGTGCTGCAAAAGCGTATTTAACACCGCACTTAAATAGGCCTAACCTTAGTGTGTTTACCCACAGCCACGTTAATAAGATTATAATAAAAAATAAGGTCGCCCACGGCGTAGAGCTTGAGCGCGGCGGTAAAATTATTACATTAATGGCCAAAAAGGAGGTGCTTTTAAGCGCCGGTGCAATTAACTCTCCGCAGGTGTTAATGCTTTCAGGAATTGGCCCTAAAGCGCATTTAGCAGCGCATAACATATCACTGGAACATGCACTGGAAGGAGTAGGGGGTAATTTACAAGATCACTTAACCGTGGTGCCTTTGTGTAAAGCAAATACAGCAAAAGGCACCTTTGGGGTAAGTGTAAAAGGCGCTGCAAGTATTATTAAAGGGTGTGCGCAGTGGTTTAGTAAACGCAGCGGAATATTAACCAGTAATTTTGCTGAGTCACATGCGTTTATTAATGTGTTGGATAATTCGCCTGCGCCGGATATTCAACTTGAGTCTGTAATTGGGTTGGTGGACGATCATAGTCGCAAAGTTCACCTTGGCCATGGCTATAGTATTCACAGTAGTATTATGCGCCCCAAAAGCCGAGGGACAATAAGGCTTGCCAATAGCGATCCACGCAGTGCGCCGCTTATCGACCCTAATTATTTAAGCCACCCTGATGATTTATCGCTTATGCTTGCAGGGCTTAAAAAAGCGCTGCGTATTATGCAAAGCCCCGCCTTTGATAAAATTCGTGGTAACTTTGTTTACCCGCTTGATGTAAATAACGATTCCCAGCTTATTGAGTTTATTCGCCAAACTGCCGATACCGAATATCACCCTGTTGGCACCTGTAAAATGGGCACCGACAATATGGCGGTGGTTAATAGCAAACTACAAGTACACGGGATACGCAGCTTAAGGGTTATTGATGCCTCAATTATGCCTACCATAGTAACAGGTAACACAAACGCACCTGTTATTGCCATTGCTGAAAAGGCCGCTGATTTAATTAAATTGAGCTATAAAACAGGGTTATAAGTTGCGGTTGTAAAAGTCAGTAAGCCACGCCTGCCAGTCATCTTCTAGTTTAAGCATTTGTTGGTGCTTTTTAGCGTTAAGGTGTTTGTTTTCATCTTCGGTGGCAATAAAAGGGCCTACCCGACAAAGCGAGCAATGATTTTCATCTAAATACGCAGGCTTTGTAAGGTGAGTGCTTAGTTCGTCAGATTGCGCCAAGATTGCTTTAGGCGTAAACACATAAGTGATGCCACTGGTGTCTTTTACGTGTTTGTCACGGTCTACGTTTCTTATTTTGTAACCATCAAACTGGTTAATATCAAAAGGCATTTGACCCGCGTATTTAGTCTCAAGGGCATTACTTAAGCTGCCTTCAATATTCCACTCGCGATAGGGTTTTACATCTTTTGAGGTTATGTAGCAAAGCATAGGGCCGCTTTTGTCGAGTGCGTATTTGTTAGCGTATTTAATAAATTGATGTAGTAACGCGCGATTAAGCACGTTCATGCTGGTTTTTTGGGTGTTGCTTTCAAATGCTTCGCGCCCGACAAAGGCAGGAATAAGCGGAAACTGAAAAATAACCACATCAAAGCTGTGCTGGTGGGCAGCTAATTTTTGCCAACATAAAGGGTCCGTTACATCAAAGCAATTAATAACCTCAACATGACACTTTTTTAAACTACTTAGCGCATTGTGCTGGTATTTTTGCTCTATGGTTTCTGCGCTATCATAAGTAGATGCGACTAACTTTGCCGGTTTTATATGATTAACCACCGCATTAGAGAACGATAGATCGCCATCGCCTACGGTGAGAATTCGCCAATTAGGATTTAAATACATAACTTAATTAGATTTGTGAGTATTTTGATCTGCACTTTGAGTATTTTGCGCTGTATTAGCACCATGCAAACGATGAAATGCAAGGCGTGTTTTAAGCCCTTCAATGGCTATTTGTTTTAAAATTAAATTAAAGGTAATTAAAATAGCAAACACAATATGAATAGGGCCATGTGTAAAACCCGCCTCTGGGTTATAAAGCGTAAGCCCAAACAACATAAATAACACCACTAACAGTATTTCTATTAATTGGTTTGAGTAAAAGCTGAGCCGGCCTTCATTTTTGTGATCTTTTTTAATACTAATAGCGCAAAAAAACGGAATAACTTTAATTTTAAAAGCGGCGTTTTTTTCTACGTAGTTTTCGCCAAGCTCGTTAAGCTGCTGGCGTAATGTATCAATCATGGTGCGTCCTTAAATAGCAGTGCGCGGATGTTACACTATTACGCCTAGTAGGTTAAGCAGCGCAAGGTTATTTTGGGTAAAGGCTCATACCAATGGTGAGTATGTGACACACAAATACCACTGAGGTAAGAATAAAGCGCATTTTTTGATAATCGCGATGGTAGGTTTGCCATTGTGGTGTGGCTTTTTCAAAGATAAGAACTAACCAAAAACTAGCCCCTAACCAGGCAAGCGCCCACTCCAGCGGAATAAACGATAAAAATGGTACGGGTATAACAGGCACAACCGCTTTAATTGCATCGCTGTAGCTTTGCATCCCAGCGCGCCATAAATTGCCCGCCATAAATGCCAGTATAGCAATGCTATAAAAAGTAAAAAACTCCAAGTTAACGCTATTACTGCCAAACATAAGCGGCCACGCTACACAGCCCAAAAAGGGGAGTAACCCCAAATAGCCAAGTTGAATATGATTAACAAATTTTTCCATTACAGCATGCCTTATGTTGTGTGTTTTTAGCGCGGCTATTGTAGCAGTATTCTTAGCACTTACAGGTAATAAATCGTTTATGAATAGAAGAGCTAGATAGTTCAATCTTAAAAATCGATTGTTTTAATCTAAACAATCAATTTTATTTAGTTTACCAATGGGCTTATTGTATTAATCAAGCCAACGCGAAAGGCCACACATTTTGGCTGCGTTGAGTAACTTTAAAACACTTTAAATATAAATGAGGAATACTATGAGCACTTCATTGATCAACACAAAAATTCAACCTTTTAACGCAACTGCATACCACAATGGTGACTTTGTAGAAGTGTCTGAAAAAGACGTACTAGGTAAGTGGTCAATCTTCTTCTTTTACCCTGCAGATTTCACGTTTGTATGTCCTACTGAGCTTGGCGATGTTGCTGATTACTACGAGCAGCTACAAGAAATGGGTGTAGAAGTTTACTCAGTATCAACTGATACTCACTTCACGCATAAAGCATGGCATGACACGTCAGACACTATTGGTAAAATTAAATTTCCAATGATTGGCGACCCAACTGGCCGTATTACTCGCAGCTTTGGCGTTATGATTGAAGATGACGGCCTTGCACTTCGCGGTACTTTTGTAATGAACCCAGAAGGCGAAATTAAAGTAATCGAAACGCATGACCTAGGTATTGGCCGTAGCGCTAAAGAGTTAGTACGTAAAGTACAAGCTGCTCAATACATTGCAACTCACGACGGTGAAGTTTGCCCAGCATCTTGGCAGCCAGGTGAAGACACACTTGCTCCTTCACTAGACCTAGTTGGTAAAATCTAAATACAGGTTTACCCACTTTTATGAGGGCAGGTAACTGCCCTTAAACCAACATCATTTCGTTTGTTGGTGCCTCCTATCTCAACTCGGACTCATTAGCACATGCATTAGTTGGCATGGGAGGCTTGCTGTTTAAATTTTCCTAAAAAGGGTTAAGCCATGTTAGATAACAACATTAAAAATCAATTAAAAAGCCATTTTGAATCGCTTACTCAACCTGTTGAGCTGCTTATTGCCTTGGATGACAGCAAAAAATCAGCAGAAGTAGAAAGCTTAGCAAACGACTTAGCATCATTAAGCGACAAGTTTACGGTAGTGAGCAACCCTGATTCGAGCGCACGTCGCCCATCTATGGTTGTGCATTCACCTGAAAAAAACACCCACATTACGTTTGCTGGCGTACCTATGGGTCACGAATTTACAAGTTTAGTGTTAGCGCTTTTACACACTGGCGGACACGCAAGCAAAGCAAAAAGCGAAGACATTGAACAAATAGAATCACTCAATCAAGAACTTAATTTTGAAGTATACATAAGCTTAAGTTGCCAAACATGCCCACAAGTAGTGCAGGCGCTAAATACAATGGCAGCAACAAATAGCAAAATTAAAGCAACAATGATTGACGGCGCACTGTTTCAAGACGAAGTAGAAGAGCGCAATATTTTAGCAGTACCAGCTGTGTACTTAAATGGCGAACCGTTTAGCCAAGGTGCATTAAGCCTGACCGACATTTTAAATAAAGTAGACACTAAAGGCGCTGCTAAGCAAGCTGCAGCATTAAGCGAAAAAGACGAGTTTGATGTGTTAGTAGTCGGTGGCGGACCTGCGGGTGCCTCAGCCGCTATTTACTCTGCTCGTAAAGGGTTAAACACCGGTATAGTTGCCGATAGATTTGGTGGCCAAGTTGCCGATACGTTGGCTATCGAAAACTTTATTTCGATTAAAGCCACTGAAGGTCCAAAGCTTGTTGCTCAGCTTGAAGAGCATGTTAAAGAATACGATGTAGATGTAATGCATAACCAACGCGCAGCAGGGCTTGGTCGCGGTAGTAATGGTTATGAAATTACCCTTGAAAACGGGGCTACTTTAAAAGCTAAATCGCTTGTTTTAGCAACCGGTGCACGCTGGCGTGAAATGAACGTACCTGGTGAGCAAGAATATCGCGGCCATGGCGTAGCTTACTGCCCACACTGTGATGGTCCGCTATTTAAGGGTAAGCCTGTTGCCGTTATTGGTGGTGGTAACTCGGGTATAGAGGCGGCTATCGACTTAGCTAACATTGTAGAGCATGTAACTGTGCTTGAGTTTGCTGACACGCTGCGCGCCGACGAAGTACTTATTCGCAAAGCGAATAGCTTAAGCAACATCACTATTATTAAAAATGCGCAAACCACTGAAGTAGTAGGCGATGGTAAAAAAGTAACCGGACTTAATTACACTGACCGTGTAACAGGCGAGGAAAAATCATTAGCACTTGCAGGTATTTTTGTACAAATAGGTTTGATCCCTAATACCGAATGGTTAAAAGAGAGCGACCTTACACTAAGCAAGTTTGGCGAGATAGAAATTGACGCTAAAGGCGCAACCTCATTACCGGGTGTTTACGGTGCGGGTGACGCGACAAATACGCCGTTTAAGCAAATCATTATTGCAATGGGTAGTGGTGCAACAGCAAGCTTAGGGGCGTTTGATTACTTAATTCGCCATAGCGAGCAAAGCAACCAAGACCAAAATGCAGCTTAATAGGCAAACCTTCTCTTGATGTAACAGCAATAGGTACACCCAAAAGCTGTTTGTTAACCCAAGCCGCCCTCTCCAAAGGCGGCTTTTTTAATGCCTATAGCAATGCGCTTAATTATGGATTGGCATTGGTATTATTCTCCTCAACCACACTGAATCAGAGTTACTGCGCTCTGAGTGAGAATGCACCGAACTTCTTGTTATTTAGCGTGCTATGCAAGCTTTTCGGTATGTTCGAGCGCGTTAGAAAGCGCTTTTTCTATGTGCGGCAGCTTAAATGGCTTAGAGACAAACATATCCATGCCTGCTTGCTGGCAAGCTAGTTTATCTTGCGACGATGTATTAGCAGTTAGCGCTACAATGTAGGTGCTTTCGCTAGGGCAAATACGTTGCGCTCTCAGCGTTTTAGTGGCTTCAAAACCATCCAGGATTGGCATAATGCAATCCATGAAAATAAGGTCGTAATGCTTTTGCTTACACTTAAAAATAGCGTCTTGGCCATCAATGGCGCAGTCGGCTTTTACGTTTAACTTATCAAGAGAGGCATCAAGCACACGGCGGTTTATATCGTTGTCATCAACAATAAGTACACTGAGCGAGTGGCTGTTTAACTCAATTTTTGATTGAATGTCGTCTATTATTTGCTCTTTACCAAGCTCTAGCGGAATATTAATACTAAACGTGGAGCCTTTTTGTAGCTCACTCGTCACCTTTATTGTGCCGCCCATGTATTCTACAAGCTCTTTTATAATTGCTAGGCCAAGCCCTGTGCCCCCTTTATTATTTTTAGCGTCAACCTCTTGTGTAAACGGCGAAAATAAAGACTCTAAAAAGGCAGGGGTCATTCCGCGACCAGTGTCAGAAACTGTGATACCAAGAGATAACGCATCGTTATTATTTATGAGCTGTGTTTTAAGTTTTACATGGCCTTGCTCGGTAAATTTTAACGCATTACTTAATAAGTTAGAGGTAATTTGGCTCAGGCGTGTGCTGTCGCAAAAGGCCCAGCAGCTATCATCAATTGTATTATCTATGATTAATTCAACATGGGTTTCTTTAAATAACGGGGTATATAAAGAAGCTAAATCACTAAATATGGTTTTAAGCAGTACATCGGTTGGCTCTAGTTTTAATTCACCATGATTAATTTTAGAAAAATCGAGTACTTCGTTGATAATGTTAAGTAAAATATCAGCGCTGCGTAGCGCTATTTTTATTTTTTCGTCTCGTTTTTCAGTGTCTTTTTCATCTATTAAGGTGGTGAGCATGCCAGTTATGCCATTTAGCGGGGTGCGTAACTCGTGGCTAATTTTAGCAAATAGCATACTTCTATCTTCTAACATATGCTCTGCTTCGGCTTTTTTCTTTTTTAGCGCTTCTCTAAGTAAGATTGATTCGGTAATGTCTTGAAATGTACCAAATAGCCTTATGCAATTACCTTCGTGAAACTCGGCTTCGCCAAAAGTCGAAATCCAAATTTCTTGGTTTTGTGCAGTGATAACCTCAAGTTCTAAATCCCATTTTTCACCTTTGTTTATGGCGTTTTCTACCGCTTTATTTATGGTTTCTCTGCTGGGGCCCTCTTTGTAAAACTCAATTGCGTTATCAACTATTGGCTGATAGTCATCGGCTACCTGATGAATGCGTTTAGTTTGCTTACTCCAATAAACTTTGTTCTCGATTAAATCGACCTCCCAAGTGCCGATATTCGCGATGTTTTCGAGCTTTGACAGGGTGTAGCTATTTTTTAAAAGTTGCTCTTTAGTGTCTATTTTTGCAAATTCAGATCCTAACCACTGAGCAAATAGCTCAATGTAATCGTAGGCTTCGTCGCTAAATGCAGTTGACTCGTTAGGTGATGAAAAGTTAACAGTGCCAAAGGTTTTATCGGCTACTTTTATAGGTGCGCCAATGTAGGACTCAAGTTGAAAATTTATGTAACAAGGGTGAGTTGCAATCGTACTTTGTGAAGCTTTATGAAACGAAAGCGCCGAGCCCGCAGATAACGTATGGACGCAATAGGTGCCATCTAGCTCAAATTGTGTACCGGGTAATAAGGCGTTATCGGGTGTTATAGCATGTAATACTGTGTACGTATTAGCATCAATTTTACTAATTATTGCTACATCAAGGCTGAACACTTCTAGGCCAAACGCGAGTAGGTTTTTAATTTTAGAATTAAAATCCAGAGTTTGGTCTGAGACTATATCGTGAAAACGCCTTAAAAAGTTCACCGCAATTACCTTAATTGTATTTTATATCGTTATGCGTATCGGCAGATAGGCATATTTATTTATATGTTTTTAACAGTTTATACCAACAGGCGTAAACCGTTGAGCAATATATTGAGTAATGGGTGTTAGGCTATCAACACGCGAACTTAATTGTTTTGCTCAATTAGCAAACTTTTCCGATTAATAGGTAGAATTAGGCGTGTATTCTGGGTTTATGTCGCCGCCTACTTCTTCTGGGTCTACATCGTTTATAAGCAACACTTCGCGCACGGCTTCAATATCATCAAGCACTGTTTGATAGCGCTCGCCATATTCGTACTTTGTTACTTCAATTGCTTGCGGCATGTAAGTAAATGCAATTTTTAGTGCGTGTAACGCGTCTGGATTGATTTTATCGCTCATAAATTTCTCTCATTTTATCAATGTATAGTGATTTGTTTAACAGCTGCAAAAAGAGCCTGCCTAGGGACAATTAGCTTTTTGCATATGCCTTAACAAAATAACAATAATTATAGAGTTTGTTGACTGTTAAAGTTAAAAATTTGCCTGTTTAGTCGTTATTTTAATGGGCTAAGCAGTTAAGCACTGATCAGTATGATAACGCAGTTATTTTTGGGATTATTTAAAAACATTTTTAGCTCATCATATTTGCCTACCTAAATACCAAGTATGCTCAAAAAATGTAATTTTATAAATAAACAGGCATTGATTGTGCGAATAAAAAGGAGCTTGTTAGCTTATTAAGTAACGATAATATGTTGCATAAATTTACAAATGCGCAATATAATGCAAATAGTTGTTATTTGCATGTGCAGATGTGCGCGCCTGCTATTTATTAAATGAGCTAAAAATGAATAATAAAAAAACCTTTAGCGCTACAAAGCGTCGCCATTTAATGGCGTGCGTATTGGCATTGGTAACCGCTACGGTGATGATCACCGGGATGACTACCTACTTGCCCTTACAAATGAGTGAACAAATTTTACTGCCTATTTTACTGTTTCCAATTATTTGGGTTGGGCTTTTTATATATGCCTACATTAGCGAAAAAGCATGGCAGCCACTTTTACTCATGATCACTTTGTGTTTAGTGCATGGAATTTTAAGTTATTTTGCATTAATGCAGGGGCAAGGATGAAATCAATTACTTTAAAAAAGCTATTTTTATTACATAGTTGGGTGGGCGTAGTAACCGCCGTTTTATTGTTTGTTGTGGCATTTACCGGCGCGTTAGCAGTACTTGCAAGGCCTGAGCTAAAAATTTGGGCTAACCAATCACTGCAGCAAACTCAACATATTCCTAATAGCGAAATAAGCACATTAGTTAACACATACCACGCTCAAGTGCCCAAAGAGTTTGGTGAAAACATTCATGTGTTTATGCCAACAGGGCATAATTTTCACTTACTGGCTTTAGTATTTGAATCGCACCATGGTGATGAAAATTACCAGCAAGAAGTACTTCGGGCATTTGAATTTGACCCAGCAAGCTTAGCGTTGGTAAATACCTACTATGGCCCCAGTAAGCAATATTATGCCAATAAAAAAACAGATGCAGCCAGCTATATTGGTGAGTTTCACGCTGATTTACATTTAGGGCGACCTATAGGGCTTATTTTAACTGGGTTTTTAGGTTTAACATTATTAGTAAGTACGGTAACTGGCTTATTTATACATCGTAAATTAATTAAAGAGCTATTCACCTTTAGGTGGCTTAAAGGCTTTGATGTAACCATAAGTGACGGCCACAAAGTAATGGGCATTTGGGGCAGTATTTTTAATATTGTAATTGGCTTTAGCGGCGCATTTTTAGGACTCGCAACCGTAATTTTACTACCTGCAGCAGCTTTTGTTAGCTTTGGAGGCGACCAAGATAAGTTGATAGAAACTTTTACAGCTATTCCTGAGCCAATAATTAGTCATGTAAATCAGCCGACTAACATAACCGCTATTTTAAGTGATGCGCAGCAACGCTACCCACACGCTGTTATTTTAGATGCCACGGTAATGGCGCATAACGATACAAACGCACAAGTGTATTTACGCCTTTTAGGAGGCGAAGCCGTGGCTTCTCAGTTATTGCATTACAATGGGCAAGGGGAGTACATTACTTCAATGAGTAGTTTTGGCGATATAGCCGGGGTATCAATTAAAATTATTGAAATACTCTTCCCACTCCATTTTGGTAATTTTGCAGGCTTATTTGTCAAGTTACTTTGGGTAATGCTTGGCTTAGCATGTGCCTTAATGCCACTTTCTGGCATGATGATGTGGTTAGCAAAGCGTACCAGAGGCAGCACACCAACGCTTAGCGCTGACGCGTATGCAAGGTGGAACCGCTTTATTATAGGCAGTTGCGGTGGTTTAGTGCTTGCTTGTTGTGTGTTATTCCCTGTGCAAGTACTTTTAAACTATGCCGTGGCTGGCGCTGAGCACAATGCTTACTTTGGGCCGGTATTTTTTTACGCGTGGTTAGTATGGCTAGTAATTGCAGCATTTTGGCAAAACTATAAAAACTACTTTAGATCAACCTTGTTGCTTTGCGCCTTATTCTTAATGAGTGTTTTACCACTTAATAGTGTATTGGGCGTTAATAATATTATTAACGCAAACAGTACCCTAGTGGCATTTACAGATATTAGCTTTTTAATTGTTGGACTGGCGTTTTTATGGGGATACTTAAAAACAAAACCTGATGCCATAGCACTTGCAGAGGTAAAAGCAGCATGAACACTGTTATGATAGTTATTGCACTAGCGTGTTTACTAGCCGCTTTATTATTAATGAGAAGTAAGCACTACAAAGTAGCCTATAAATGGCTGTATTGTAGTGCTTTAATAGCTATTGTCTTAGCGTGCTTTATACATGTTTACGCTGTGCTAGCGGGCATTGTATGCACCATTGCAGCGTTTACTGTAATGGGCATACTGGTTGCGCTATCTAAAGGGAAACAACACACTTAGCTTAAAAAGGCTTTGGCTTTATCAATTCCCATTTTGTACCCATCGTTAAGGCGTTTAACATTTTTTGTTGTACGGCCCACTCTAAATTGAGGCGGTGGAGCAATAATATTAATTTTGCAATCTTCAGGCGGGTTATTAATAAAATCTATGCTGCTGTTATAAACATGCGCTCTGTTAATCGTGCTTTTTATTAAAGCAGGGTAGTTTTTATAAAGTTTTTTAGTTAACCACTGAGATTTACTCGGTTTTTTTCTATAGCCTAGTGGCTGAGAAAGCACCACGGTTATTTCTTGAGCGCCCATTTCGTATGCTTTTATTACGGGAATAGAGTCTGCTACGCCGCCATCGGTCATCGCAATATCATTAATTATAGGGTAGTTACGATACGCAATTGGAATCGCGCACGATGCCTTAAGTTGCTCTACCATCGCATCACTACTTGCTTTGAGGTAATGGGGCTGCCCTGTGGTGATAGCTGTAGAGACGATATAAAATTCGTGAGCCGCCTTTGCAAAGGCTTCTGTATTGAGGGGGATCTCTTTAATGGTTGCTTGCCACAGCCAATCTAAATCAAATAAGTGGCCGCCTTTGATAAAGCGCGCTAAGTTAATAAATTCAGGCCGACACGAAAAATCGGTAATAACATGGTAGTTACGTTTAGGTTGTTGGCATAAATAAGCGGCTATATTGGTAGCGCCAGCAGAAACCCCAAAGTAATTAGTAAAAGGTTGATAGCGCTGCGCTAAAAACTCATCCAGCACGCCGGCGGCAAAAATACCGCGCATTGCACCTCCCTCAACCACTAAAGAATGTTTATTGTTATTATTAATCATACTATTACCTCCCTGTTGATGATATTACCAACTAACCAGGTAAAGCGCGATAAAATGCTGAAATAATTATACCCATTTGCCACATTACTTAATTCACTTAAGGGGTTAGAACTGGCGCTAACGGCGCTAAAAATTTTGATATAAACAGAGCTATAAAGAAGCTTTTATCCTGTAATCAGCATGGTTTAGTATTTAAAACTAAATCACTTAATTAAGCTATTTGGTATTAGTGCACTGTTTGGCTTAGCAAAAGCATTTAGCTGCTAATGTGTTTTGTTTAATCGTAAGTGTTGGGGATTTCTGATAAAGTATTTATTAATACAAGGCTTTGTTAATATTAAAGAATCGTTATTTATGACTGACTCAAGTGTGACCGTATTTAGTAACGTGCAAAATAAGTTAGGTGAAAGCCCGCTTTGGCACCCTTTGCTTGAAACGCTATTTTGGGTAGATATAGAAAAAAACCTGCTGCTAAGTAAGTGTTTAACAAAGCCTGACTCACTAACACAAGTTGAAATGCAAGATACGGTTTCGGCTTTAGCGTGGCTTGATAAAGCACATCTTATTATTGGCACCAGTACGGGTATATATAAATACCATATAGCTTCTGGGGTGCGCCAAACGCTCACATTTTTAGAAAATACCCAGTCCACACGGCGCTCTAACGATGGTCGAGCTGACCCCTGGGGTGGTTTTTGGCTAAGCACTATGGATACAAACGCCCGCTCAGGCGAAGGTAAGATTTACCGTTTTTATCAAAATTCGCTTAATTGCGTGGTGCAAGGTTTAACCATTCCCAACGGGTTATGTTTTGATAAAGCGCGCTCACGTGCTTATTACTGCGACTCTAAAGCCAGCTGTATTTTTACTTTAAATGTAAACCCAGACAGCGGCGAGCCTATATTACCCGGCCAAGTTTTTTATCAATTTAAAAATACCCAAGTAGACCCTGATGGCTGTGTGATTGATGCCCTTGGCAACTTATGGCTTGCGGTATGGGATATGGGCTGCGTTATGTGTTTATCGCCAGATGGGGAGGTTTTAAACACACTGCCACTTGCTGCAACAAAACCTACAAGCGTTGCGTTTGGTGGCAACAACGCACAGTGGCTATTTGTAACTTCTGCAGATGACAGTAATGTAAAAACTAACCAGTCATTACAAGGTAATGTATTTAAAATAACAGGCATAAAAAACGGGCAGCTAGAGCCGCCAGTTACTTTATAATAGATTTAGTTATGTAAATTGGCATACCTTATTACGGCCTGTTTCTTTTGCGGTATAGAGTGCTTGATCGGCTTTGCTTATAAAGCACTGTGGCGTGCTATTTTTATCAGGCGTGGCTGAATAAAAACCGATACTTAATGTTAAGTACTCACTTACGGTAGAATTATTATGTTTTATGTCTGCCGCTTTAATTGCTTGTTGAATTAAGCGGGTAAATTGTTGGCAGTCTTGCTCATTAGTTGCCGGTAAAATGACGGCAAATTCTTCACCGCCATAGCGCGCGGCTAAATCGCTTTCGCGCCGGCATCGCGACTTAAGCGCAGCTGCCACCTTAACTAAGGCTTCATCGCCTTGTTGATGGCCGTAGCTGTCGTTGTAATTTTTAAAAAAATCAATATCGCACATAATTAAGCTAACGGGTTGCTTTGCACGTGCGCAGCGTTTAATTTCGCTCTCTAGTGCTTTATCAAAACAACGCCTGTTTGCAATTGTGGTGAGGCTGTCGGTATTAACAAGGTGGTTAAGTTTTTGATTTGCGGTAATTAGCTGTTGTTGAATATGCTGAAGCTCTTGCTTGTAGTTTAAGTTTTTAAACGCATTAGCGATTATTTCACCTACTAGTTTTATCCTAATTAAGTCTAAGTCTGTCCACTCACGTTTTTGCTTTACACAATCACAACCAATAAAGCCTACTAGCTCCTTATCGTAGCGAAGGCCAATACACAGTACCGATTGAATACCTTCACGCTCAAGTTCTTGTTTTTCTTTAGTCGCTTTTTCTGGGAGGCTGGCAACATCATTTACTTTGAATAAGTGTGTGGTGCCCATTAAATTAGCAAAGTAGGGGAGTGAGTTTTTTGGTATGTGCTGTAGTTGATCTTTAAATGGCTGAATCCCTTGGTTAACTCACTCATGGGTGTTACGCATTGACTTACCATCTTCAGAAAATTTAAATAAGTAGCTCCTATCGGCATGGCATACAGTGCCAATGGCTTTAAGCGCAAACTCTATATGAGTATCAATATCGTCAATTTGAATATCTATTAAGTCGGTAGAAATTTTTGAAATAATTTTATCAAAGTTATATTGCGCATCTTCGTTGTGTTCAATTATTTCAAACGTAGCAATGTGTAAGTGACTATTTAGCGAAGCAAGTTTGGCGTTTAGTAATAGGCCTTGCGTTTGTTTTTGTAAAAATACGTGGCAGTTAGTAATTATAACTAAGTATTTTTCAAACAATTGCGTAACAGTAAATTGTTTTTTACTTTCTGGACTACTTAACGTGAGGTGCTTAAAGTCTGCATCTTTTAAAGTTGGCTGTGAGGGTAAATCAAATATACTCTGCGCTTGAGTGTTTGCTTTATAGGCTTGTGTTTTAGCATCATAAAGTACAACGGCAAACGGAATAAGCTTTATAGTACTCCACATATCTTCGATTGGTTTTAAGCCCACTCATTGCTCCAGTTGATTTTACATACAATTTAATTGTTCCTACTATGTTATTTAGTACAACTTTAGCTATTTTGCTAAGTTTTTAGTGCGTTTAAGAGGGCTTCGTATTACAATTGCTACTGTATATCATTACCCTTTTCTACTCTAAGCCACCTGACGGCTTATTTGCATTTTAAGTATAGGTTTTTCAAGCATTTCATGACAGAAATCACTACACACCAGGCGTCTCGTCGTCGGTTACTTATCGCTTTAGCGATAACATGTTCATTTATGGTAATTCAGGTAATTGGCGCTTATTACGCTAATTCGCTTGCTGTACTTGCCGATGCAGGGCACTTATTTGTGCATAATAGCTCGCTATTTATTGCCCTTATTGCCTCAAGCTTAGCAATTCATTTTGCTAAAACCTATAACGATGGCTATCAACGCGCTGAGCTCATTGGTGGTTTAATTAATGGTTTACTGTATTTGGCGATAAGCTCCGTTATTTTATATGAAGGTGTAGAGAGAATTTCCCATCATAACGATGGTCATGATTTAGCAATAAACAGCTTTTTAATGTCGAGTATTGCCTCTGTGGGGTTTTTATTTCATGGTGCTGCAGCGTGGGTACTTTATAAAGGGCGCAAAGCAAGCATTAATGTGTACGCTGTATTTTTGCATTCGTTTTTTGACATTATATCGACCATTTCTACATTTATAGCTGGCGTACTTATTTATTTTACGGGCTGGAGTATTATTGATATTTTATCGAGCATGCTAATTGCCTCGTTTGTGTTATTTACCGGCGGTAAAGTGATCACGAGCTGTATTAAGGGGCTGTTCTTTAATAACGCTAAGTTGCCTAAAGTGAAGGATATTGAGCAGTCAATTACCGATTTAGAGCATGTGCATAACGTACATAATGTGACGGTCTTGCGCAAAGACAGCGATATTATTGTCGGCGCTCACGTGGTGTTAAAAGAGCATTGTACAATTGAAAAGCACGATGAAGCCTGCCGCTTAAAAATAGAAAAACTTCTCGCTGCGCGTTTTAATGTTAAAAGCAGCGTACTACAAATAGAAAGCCACGAATGCCAGCATATTCATAGCTAACTTTTTATTAAAGTGTGAATATGCTCATGTGTTTCGGGGTTTTGTAATTGCTCTGCCCGCATTGGTTTTGCAAAATAATAACCTTGTAAAACATGACAACCCAACCCTTCTAAAAAGGCTTTTTGTTGCTTAGTTTCAACGCCTTCGGCTATGCAATAAAGCTCTAAGTTTTGAGCTAAAGTGTAAATGGTTTTGATGATCGACTCATCACTTTTATCAATCCCAATGCTGTTAACAAAGCTTTGATCTATTTTAATGACATCAATAGGGAACTGGCTCAAATAAGTAAGTGATGAGTAGCCGGTGCCAAAATCATCGAGTAACAGCTTAAAACCAGCCGACTTTAACTTTTGTAGTTGCTTTGCGGCTTTTTGCTTGTCTTCTAGCAGTATGTTTTCTGTTATTTCTAGGCGCAGTTGCACTGGGCTCATTTGATGCTGTTTTAATATATTGGTCAGCTTGGTTGCTATATTCGTCCTTAAGATGTGCTTTGGCGACAAGTTAAGTGAAATATAAAACAATGGGTTGCTGGCCAATGTAGGGGCTAGCTCAGTTAGCGCGCGCTCTAAAGCTTGCTCAGTTAATGCTTCTATCAGGCCTGTTTCTTCAGCAATAGGGATAAATAAAGCCGGCGAGACAAATTGGCCGTTATTTTCCCAGCGCATAAGTAACTCAACCCCATTTATTGTTAGTGCGTGCGTGTCTATTATGGGTTGGTAATGATTAAATAATAGATTATCTTTCGCGGCATCTTTTAAATCGTTTTCGAGGATGAGCTTTTGTTTTATTTGCTCGTTCATCGAGTCGTTAAAAAACTTAAACCCGTTTCGGCCAGCTTGCTTTGCATGCATCATGGCTACATCGGCGTTTCTGATCAGTAAATCCGTCGAGCTGGCATCAAATGGGTATAAAGCCACGCCAATACTGGCTGATATATTAATAGAAAAATCTTCGATAATGACCTTATTGGCAAGTTCTGAGCTAATACTTTTGACTATGTTATTAAGTGCGGCTATGTCTTCTACGTTATCAATAAGCACTAAAAATTCGTCACCGCTTTGGCGGCCAAGCGTGGCATTACTTGGTAACATAGCGCTTACTCTTTGGGTAATATTACACAGCAGTTGATCTCCCACTGCGTGGCCAAATGTATCGTTTACCGGTTTAAATTTGTCTAAATCTATAAATAGTAAAGCGCTTTGAGTGAGCTGCTGGTGAGCTTTTTTAATCGATTTACCAATTTTTTGATGCATTAAACTGCGGTTAGGCAATTGTGTTAGGGGATCGAAATTGGCTAAATAACGTAGCTCGTCTTCTGCCTTTTTTTGTTCGGTTAAATCCGAAATAACAATCACATAGTAACTTATGCTTTGTGTATCTTTAGCGATTGCAGTGGCACTTATATGTATGGGGTGGTGCGGGTTAGTTGCAGTTTTAATAACGGCATCAGTTCGCCAATTTTGTTTTGCTGTTAAGCTTTTTAATGTGTTGGCATAGCTTTTACATTGCGCTTTACCTATCGCATTAACAAACACTTTTAAGCTAAGCGGATGTTTATGAGTTTGCGAAAAGGTTTTTATAAAACTGTTATTTGCAGAAACTGGCACCAAGTTATTATCTAAAATAAGCAGCCAGTCGTTTATTTGCCCAAACGCCTCACCTAAAATGTTGGCTTGCTGCTCATTGGCACGTTGCTCAGTTATGTTGGTATATATGCCAGATACAGATACCGGTTTATTTGTTTGTTCGTCATAAATAATTTGCCCTAAATCTTGATACCACAACCAATGGCCAAGCTTATGCTTTAACCGGTAAGTTGCTTGCCAGTGCTCATGCTTTTTTTGTTTGGTAAAATTTAACCAGTGCGAAATAACCCGAGGTTTGTCTTCAGGGTGAATTAAAGCTAAATAATGTTTTAATGGAATACGGTTTGGCAAATTGGTATACCCAAGCTCACTCCCTCGGTTTGTATTTACCGAATCGTCGCTGTAATGGTAATCCCAAATGCCACTTTTATTGTTACTGAGCGCAAGCTCGGTTTGTTTTTGCGAGTGTATTGTCGCTTTTTGCGCATTAGCTATGGCTAGTTGTCTGCTTCTGTATTGCCAAAACAGTAAACACAGCACAGTTATAATAATTAAAATATAAGCAGCATACGCATAAGGAGACTTCCAAGGCGCGTATGCCACATTAAAATTTAACAGCGCCGGCTTTGACTCGGTCGCACTGTTAAAATTATACGCGCTGGCCTTTAATTGATAATTACCTGGTGGGAGCTTTGTAAAAAATATTTTGTTCGCTTTTAAATCATCATACTCTAGCGAAGTAGGTCCTTGAAGCGTAATTTTGTAACGTGTTTCCGCGCTATTTTGAAAATCAAAATTAGAAAAGCTAACCTCCAAACCCATATCTTCATGTGTTAATTGCAATGCAGAGGTGGCAAACTGATTTGGCTGATAGTCTAAATCGCGCGACATTAAAGTTATATCGGTTATTGAGGTTGTTGTTTGCGTGCTTTGCTGTAAAAACTCAGCGGGGTTAAACGAAATCGCACCATAACTGCTGCCAAACATTACAGTGTTATTTTTAAGCGTAATTGCCCCTAAAGTGCTAAATAAATTAACCGATAAACCATCTTTTACTGTAAAAACTCGCAGCCTTAACGTATCGGTATTTAAGCGGTACAACCCATTTTTACTGCTAAACCATAAATAACCATACTCATCGCTAATAAGTGAATAAATAGACTGGGTTTTTAAGGCGTTACTTACGTTAAAGTGGTGCTTTTTTTCAAAGCTCTGCGCATCAATACCCACTAGGCCTTCGCTGGTTGTTGCTAACCATAAAATGTTATTTTTATCGGTTAACCAGTTTTCGACTGTGTGGTAATTTTGGCTGTCTTTTTTACTGGTTTTATAAATAGTGGTAAGGGTGTTTGTTTGCTCGTTAAACCGGTAAAAGTGGGTAGTTGTACTTAATACAAATTCATTTGGGTAATCATCAAAAGGTCGATGAAAAGTATAGGCCTCTAAAGGGTTTACATGTTGTTTTAACCCGTTAATTTCGCGCGTTAAGCCTGTTTTACCATTATAAACATAAAAACTGTGATCATTATAAAAAGCGAATGTGTCGGGGGCTACCTCAGACAAACCATAAATAACCGCACCTTCAGACAGTGCGTTATTTAAATCTTTTTTAGCAACGGCTGTGCCTGTTTCTTTGTCAAATAAAATTAAACTGTAGTACCCCGTTAGCCATAAATACCGCGAAGTGGAATCTAAATGCGCTTTGTTAATTGCAAAAATAGCGTATTCACCATAAACCGCTTTAGGGTCTTGCGAGGTTAGGTAGTAGGTTGTTTTGTTTTTAGCATTTACATGAGCAAGGCCATTGTCGGTGCCGTACCACATAGATAAATCATCGTCTTGGTAAATACTGTTTATATAGTTGTTTTCGGGTAGGGTGATTTTGTTAAAGCGCCGTGTATTTATTGACCAAGTAAGCACGCCTTGAGTGCGCGACGCCAGCCAAAACACGCCACTTGAGTCGACCATTAAATCGTTAATAGTATTTTCGGTAATATTAAATTTACTTTGATCAAAGCTAAGAATTAACTCAGTGGTGCCCTTTTCTCGGTTAAATTCGAACAAGCCATGCTCTGTGGCAATAAATTCGCCATAGGGTGTATTGCTGTAATCCCAAATATTGTAATCAGCAATCACGCTTTTAGTGCTTTGATCTGCAGCTGCTCCTGCTGAGCTATTTAAACTTAATGCGTACATGCCCTCAACGGTGCCTACTAATAATCCTAGCGTGGGGTCTACAGATAAAAACTTAACATTACTGTTATCGACTGTTTGTTTATCGGGAGTATGTAAATTAAGAGGGGTTAATGACTCTGTTTTTAGGTCGTAACTAAATAAACCCGTTTGTGTGCCTATAAATAGCGTATTTTTGTAATATTTTAACGCGCGCACCACGCTGTTTTCATTGCCTATAGTAAACTCTAAAGTAAGTGAATTTGTTTTAGAGTTAAGTGAATACACGTTGTTTAAAATGGCAAGGTAAAAGGTATCTTGGTGTTGGGCTATCGCTTCAATAGAAGCGAAACTAGCTGTATTACCTGCAAGATTGCCCGAAAATATATTACGAGTAGTTAACGTTTTTGGGTTAACTAAATAGGCACCGGCAAGCTCAGTAGAAACAATTATATTGCCTGCATGCGTTTTAAATAGTGTAGTGATGAAGTTTTCGTTAAGGGTAAATCCGCCATCAAAAGGGGTTACCGTGTAGCCGTCAAATCGATTAAGCCCTTGCGCTGTAGCTATCCAAATATAACCTAAATCGTCTTGCAAAATTTTAGTTACGTAATTTTGGGATAAACCTTCATCGGTAGATATTCGTTGTAGTTGTTGAGCATAATTTGTGGAGGCCGATACGCTAGTAATACAAAGAAAACATACAGTGGTGAAGAGAAAAAACAAAATACTCAATCGCACTAATAAACTCGCTCTAGGGCAGGGATATACATATAAAAGTTAAATATAGCACATTTTTTAAAATGTGGATTACAACTTATAACAACTAAATTAAAGCACTAATTTAGTTATTTATAATCATTTAAGCTACGCTTACTAATTATAATTACTTAAAAACGGGGTGTTATGGTTAGTCACAAAAATTTGTCTGCAGATAACAGCGTGTTATTAGTGATAGATATTCAAGATAAGCTTTCTCCCGCTATTAGTGGTTTTTCTGATTTACTAGAGCGGGCAATAAAAATTGCCAAAGTAAGCGCCCTTTTTAAAATTCCTAGCATAGTGACTGAGCAATATCCTCAAGGGCTTGGTGGTACAAACAGCCTTTTAAAAAACACCCTTATAAACGCACAGACTGTTGAAAAAACGCATTTTAGTGCGTGTAATGAGCCTGCATTTAATGCTGTGTTTACAAAGCTTACGCGTTCACAAATTATAGTAATAGGCACAGAGGCGCATGTATGTGTTTTACAAACCTGCTTAGATTTAATAGCCCAAGGATTTGAGGTGCATGTAGCGGCAGATGCTGTGGGTTCACGAAATACGATGCATAAATCGCTAGCTCTAGAGCAGTTACAACAGGCTGGAGCAATAATTACAAGCGTAGAAAGTATCATTTTTCAGTGGACAAAAAACGCAGCCTTACCTGAATTTAAAGCGGTTTTATCAATTATTAAGTAAAGTTGGCAGGCTAGGCTATATTGATAATTAAATGTGGTCGTAATTATTAGCTAATACGTACAACCCCTGATTTTGTTCAAAAAAATTTTAATAATTAAAGGCATTTATGAATAGTGTAAGTCGTTTATTCACCATAATATTTATTTTTTTGTTTGTAGAGTCTATCGCCCTAGGCTTGTACTTTGGGACACTTACACAAGCATTTATAGTCGGCCTACCTTTAAGTTTAATGCCTATATGGTTACTTAAAACTCAGCAAAATAAGCCAATCACAGGCCATGTTGTGGCTGCGGCAATTATGATGTTTTCTTTTTTGCATATACAACAAGCCTTCGGGTTAATAGAAATACACTTCGAAATATTCATCTTAATGGCCATGTTGATCATGTTTGTGCAATGGCAGGTGTTTATTACGGCCATTATTTTTGTGGCCGTTCATCATTTAAGCTTTTACTTTTTACAAACACAAAACACCGGCTTTTATGTATTTGACCCAGATAGACTGGCGTTTACTACGGTGCTTATACATGCCGGCTATGCAATAGTAGAAGTGTTTGTAGCAGGCTATATTGCTAAAACTCTACAACAAGAGCGCCGAGCTGGCGTGTCTTTAACCAAAGCGACCGAAGCCATTATGCAAGACCCCGAGCATATACAGCTTTCGCTTAGGGCCGATGATAAAAATAGCAATGCAGTAGCGGGCTTTAATACTTTATTGGGTTATTTATCAGATGTAATTAGGCAAGTGCAAACGCAGTCTCTTTCACTGCAGCAAAATTCGCAGCAATTAATAAACGTACACGATGAGCTAGCAAGCGGGGCAGAGCAAAGAAAGCAACAAACTAATGATATAGCTGACTCTGGTGCTCAAGTTGCAAAGGGCTTTAGCTTAGTTGAGCATGAAAGCGAAGTGTTAAAGCAGCAAGTAGATAACATTACTCAAGCTGCAAATAGCGCCTTAAATGACGTTATGCAAACAGACACTAAAAGCACGGAGCTACTTAATTTACTTAATCATACAGAAGAGCAAATAAATCATTTAGTGGCCGCTGGTGATGTAATATCAGGGTTGTTAAATGAAATATCAGGCATTGCAGAGCAAACTAACTTACTTGCGCTTAACGCAGCCATTGAAGCCGCAAGAGCGGGTGAGCATGGCCGCGGGTTTGCTGTTGTAGCCGATGAAGTCAGAACGCTTGCTACAAGCAGTAAAGCCACGACAGATAAAATTGCTTTAACATTAAAAGATTTAGTTACAAACAGTAAAACGTCAACCCAATCTATGAGCCAGTGTGTCGATTTTGTTGTTGATTTAACGCATATCAGCACCACCATGAAAGAAAACATAAGCGCCATGAGTGAGCAAATAAAAGCTGTCAGCCAGAGTACTCACTCTGTAGCGCAAGTTGTTGCTGAACAAGCTGTAAACGCAAAACAAATAGCCTCAAGCACAGAACAAATGCAGCAAAGCCAATATCAAGATACCAAAGTGGTAGAAAAACTAACCGCTAAGGTACAAATGATCGACGTAAGTATTGCGGTATTAGAGCAAAGCATTGCTAAATTTAAGTAATTCATCCATTAAAATGAGTGCAGTGATTGCTCTGTGGTTAGTAGTGACGGTTTCTGGTTTAGTTTATTATCAATACAATCAGTTGCGCGTTTTTGACAGCTATGGCGTGCTTGAACAGCCAGGATGGTTTACTAAATTTAAACAACACATAGGGTTTACAGCAGCAAAGCATAATTCGTTGATTATCGTTACTGACCCTGACTGTGGCTGCACCAAGCAAGCCCAGCCTCATTTAAAACAGTTGGCTGCGTTTTCTAAAGCGCAAAATATTACGCTTATCAATATTGAGCAAACAGCCTCTTTACAAATACTGCTCCCTGCTACACCAGCTGCCGTGGTGATTAACGATAAAGGTGACTTTGTTTATGCCGGCCCACTTTCTCAAGGACTTGGCTGCGCGCAGGGCAGTGGTTTTGTTGAAACGGTTATAAATAATCTTGTAGCTGGATTTAACAGCGAACTGTTACTTAATAAAACCAGTGGTTGTTACTGCACTGCTTGATAGCGCTATTACTGATTAGCCTTTTATAGGTATTAAAAACGCCACTTGCGTAATATTTAAGAATATTAGGCTTGTAGGTTTGTGGCTCAAATACGAGTAAGCGCTACATTTACGGCTTTAGGTTACGGTTATAAACAACAAATTTTTGATGAAGCCTACTGTTAGTACAATCACAGCAAGTGAAATTTAAAAGTACTCCATTTTAGTTATTTCTATAATAAAGCTTATTTAACTTTAGCCATTTATTTTTTGCTTTCATGAAAGAGTGCAGCCTAATTATTTTTTACGTTTGGTTAAGCGGATTCACAAGAGCAAGCATGTTTTGGCTAAGAATATTAAGTGTCGCGTTGAAGCGCTTTAGTTGGCTTTTTATTTCAGGAGTTTTGATAAACAAAGCGCTAGTGCCATTCGTAATAATGCGCATCCCTAAGCTTAAATGGCTCAAAGTTATAAATAAGCGGGGTCGATATAGCGCTACTAAAGACATATGTAAGTAGAAAGGGATTTAAATTTATTTTTTCACGCATACTTTTTTGCCGATAGTTTTTTCTGTTTAAGAAAGCTTTATCTTTTAACAAATACGTACTAAAGGCAAAAAAGTCTAGTTGGTATGGAATTAGTAACCAAAATTTAGTTTACGGATTTTATTGTTATAAGCTATGCCACAGCTGCGGATTTAAGTTTTAGGTTAGCTATTTCACTTTGTGTTGGCAGTGCATCAAAGGCACCAAATTTAGAGACTGTTAATGCTCCACATTTAGTCGCAAAGTCAATAGCTTTTAAAACGTTTTCAAAATTATTAGTCCAAGTAGAAAATTCACTACGATTACAAATTTGCTTAGCTAGTTGATATAAAAAGCCGCCAATAAATGAGTCCCCTGCAGCAGTGGTATCTACAACATTTGCATAAGGGCAAGGGTAGGTTCCACTGAAAGATTGAGATGTAAATGAAATTGGCTTGGCGCCATCGCTCATAAGTACTAACGTTACACCACTATCAATCCACGCTTTTATAGTACTTTCTATATGCTCTATCCCATACAACATAGTTAGCTCTTCTTTACTCGCTTTGATGATATTAACTGTTTTTGCAACTTCAAATATTACTGATGCTGCAGTATGAGGTGCATCCCAAAATGCCGGGCGAAAATTAATATCCATACAGGATATAGAATCAATTTTATTAAACTGTTGCAGAGCATATACAGTGGTATCGTAAATGAGTGGCTTGGCTAGCGAGCCTGAACAAAATGAAACAATTTTAGGTTGCGTAAATAAGGTTGGATCTAGATCTGTTATATGAAGGTCGTAATGGGCTGCGGATTTGTCATAAAACTCAAACGTACGTTCACCGCTTTTATCTAAAGACACAAAAGCAATGGCAGTTTTACCCCTTAGAGATAAACCAAGGTGATCTGTATTTACGTTATGGGATTTAAGGGCATTAACTAAAAAGTGGCCAAACTTGTCATCACCTACCTTTCCTAAAAGTGCACTTTTACCACCTAACTTAGCCACTGCTACAGCTACATTTGCTGGTGCACCGCCTGCAAATTGGTTAAAACTAAACGACTGATTTGAGGTGTTTTCGTTTATACATTCATTTGAAAGTAAATCGATTAACGCCTCGCCGATTGCAAGTACTTCCATCGTAAATATTCCTATAATAGTAAACATTATCGCCTGCTAAGCAGGCGATAAAAATAAAATTAAAAGCGCTTACCTACGCTAATACTAAATGTGCGTGGTAGCACAACCCGTGCATTGAACGTAGTTGCTTGACCCGCAACTGTTTCACCTGCACGTGGATCGCCCTCTGATAACCCTTCAGAATTATTTAGGTTTTTTACATCAGCGCGAAGGTAGTAGCCTTTTTCATTTTCAAGCGATAAACCAATATTTAGCATGCCATACATAGGAAGCTCCGCAGTGTTGGCATCATCAGCATAACGTTTACCACTCCATGAATAGCTACCATGTAGTTTTGCCATACCCCAAGAAAAATCATCAAATTCATAGCTACTAGTAAGTTGCCCAAAGTGTTCTGGAACACGTACAGGCATGTTGCCATTGATATCAATAGCCGCAGCATTACCATTCGCATCAAGGTATTGAGCGGCAGGGGTGTTCACAAATTCTGGAGATTGATAAGTAGCAGAAACCCCAACGCGCCAGCCTTCGGTAACTTGAAGGTTTAACTCAGCTTCAACGCCAAGAGTTTCCGTATTTCTAAACGCTTGTCGTTGAACAACTTGGCCGTTTTCAACCGTTGGCACATTAAAAAATAAATCATCAGCAGCTGCAAAGTAACCTGTGACAAATGCGGCTATGTCGCCTTCATTATATTTTATACCTACCTCAGCCATTACCGTTGATGCCGGCTGTGTTTCTCGACGATTGGAATTATTAAACTCGTCAATTTCTTGTTGATTTGTCAAGCCTGTAATTGCCATGTACTTGTCAACATCAGGCATACGAAAGCCATCTGCGTATCGTGTAAATACAGCCAAATCATCATTAAATTTATAGTTTGCGGCCACTGTCCAAGCAAGTTCATTGTATTCGACATCAAAGTCTCGATAGGTGCCTGCGCCAAAAGGTAAGGAGATATTGCCGTTAATAGTATCTGTATCACTGGCAAAGCTATTTATTGTATATTCTGCTTGATTTTGCGCCTCACCATCTGCTTTTAATGTTTCGTATCTTAGGCCTAAATTGAAAGATACATCTTCAAGTTCGTACTCAAAATCGGCAAACGGCGCGAGAGTTTTTTCACTGTAAACAATATCTGCATAACCATGAGACCCTGACTGAATACCTTTGTATGTGCCGCTGCCAATATCGTTACCTTGTTCATCGGTAAAAACAATATCTAATCGTTGTGGTAGAGGCTCAATTGATTGTAATGTATTAATACGGTAGTCAGTTACGTGACCATTGATATTAGAGAAAAATAACCCAAAGTTTGCATAGAGAGTGCCATCCCCCATGTTATCGAATGTGTAGTTTAATTTAGTTTCATTTTGAAAGTTATCGCCTTCGAAGCGTCTGTGCCAAAAGCCGGCATTAATACCGTAGCCATTTGTGTTATATGAGTTTACATCACTTGAGTTTGCAACACTAAACCCTGTACCTGCATCACGAATATCAAAATTTAAACTGCCGTTTACGAGTGCATTACTTAATTGGTCTGCATTTGCATCGTAAATGGCTTGCGCTTTATCTGATAATAATTCGGCATTACCTACATTTATGATACCGGTAAATGTAGTTAACATATCCGTATAACGCATTTGGTTAGAAAAAATTAAATTCTCGTTTATTTCTATTTCGGTAGTGTTACCAAAATAAGTGACGTCAGCGTAGTTGCCATCTGCTACGTCTAAATCTATGTCTCCGCTTGGGGTGTTGTTTAGCGTTAAAAGGCGAGCACCTGCTGAATTACCTGTTGTTCCGTCTCTTATATCCATACCACCAGGTATTGTTTGCGCATCGGTAGTGCTTCCTGTTAGTGGTTGTGGGATAAAAAAGAATGAACTGTCATCTTGTTTGTTTATTTCAAAGCGCGTAAATCCATTACCATCATCAAAAAAATATTTAATATTAGCGTTTATTTCACCACCTTGGTTTGCTGTATACCCAGGATCGCGTGCTGAGTCATCCTCACGGTACCAAGCGCCTATCGCATAGGTTGTTTGATCATTAATAGAGCCGCTTACCCAACCTTGCACTCCTAAACGATTATTACTGTTGGTTTCAAAAAATACATCGCCTTGAGTATCATCGCCCCCTTCACGGGAGATAAAGTTAATAAACCCTGCAGGTGCACTACCAACAAATATAGAGGATGCACCGCCTCTTATTGCTTCCACATTACCTACATAATTTGAAAGTCGAGTAAACCTGTCATTTTGAGTGAATAAAATATCTTGATTATAAAATACAGTCATACCGTCACGTAGTAGTGCTGTAAATTCAGTTTGGGTTGAAAGTGGGAAACCTCTGGGGGCCACGTTATTACCCGTTTCGCCGCCGGTGTCTTCGGCGTGAAAACCAGGAATACTTCTAACGAGCTCTGCTACACTGTGGGGCGCTAACTGCTCTAACTTTGCTTCGTTAAACGTTGTCATTGCATTCGTTGACTCAATTTTTTCTTTGGGTCGAGATGTACCTGTTACGATTATTCTTTCAAAACCTAAATCACTCTTTGTTTCTAATGAATCTTGGGCTTGCGACTTAGCTTTGGGTGAAATGCAAATAGCAACTGCCGTAGCTATTAAGGTCATTTTAGCAGACATATTTTTCATGTTGTTCTCTCTTTATTGTGTGTGTTTACAATTTTGTGATTTATTAATCAAACGAGTCAGTGTTTTCAAAATTGTGAATAGAATGTAGAGAACTTGATTTAATAAATCAACTATTATTATTTATTGATTTTTACAAACATAATGGTGACTTATTAGTCTATGGGATTTATGAAAAGGTACTTTGTATATAGCAGCTCAAGCTAAGCGCAAGCTGCTAATAGTGAATTCAGAATTGCTTTAATGGTGTGAAAGGATAGTGTTGTCTTGTGAAAAGTTTATGAGTAACGGTAAGTTAGCGCAGCCTATTGATTGTGCTTTAGCGCCAATAGAACCACTTTTTACTTCACAGCGATTAATACCACGGTGATCTGCTTCGCTTAATTTTATCTGGGTAGCGAGTACTATTTTTTCTCGAACGTTTATGGGAATAGCGCCGTCAATAACGACAGCTTCAAAATCAAAAATCGCAAGGGAGCATAATGCTGCATAGGCGAGGCCGTCAGCAACTTGATCTATCCATTTTTCTAAAACAGGTCCTAAGTCGCCCCAATATTCATTAGAACTCCATAGTATATCGGTGTTGTAGCCATCATTTTTAAGCATTTTTTCTAAAATATATAAAGATGATTGCATAATAAGCTGCTGAGAACTAAGTTGACCTTTGCTATTAAGCATAGGCTTGGGAAGTGAGCCAATAGCGCCTGCATTGCCTTTTTTACCTGTAAATAATGATTCATTTATGACTACGCCACCCCCAATAAAGGTGCCTATAAAAACATATAAAAAATCTGTAAATCGGGTAGGGTTTCCAAAGCTTAACTCAGCTGAACAAGCAGCTGTGTCGTCATTACAAACATAAACAGGTAGGTCAATTATTTGATTTATTCTTAACTTAAAATCAAAAGATTTCCACTGTTCCATTATTTCAGTAGGGGCACCGGCTTCTTCTGTCCAATTCCAAATCTCGTAAGGAGTAGCAACGCCTATGCCTAAAATCCTATCTGCTAGGTCTTTATTAAGGCTCATTTTTAGTACGCTTATACCTTTTTTTAAAAAGGTTAGTAGGCTATTTACTGTTGGGTAAGCGCAATTTTCATGAAGCGTAGCACGAATATTTCCCATCAAATCAATAAGTGTTAAATCAAAACTACGGCGACCTACTTTTAGACCTATACCAAATGCGCCATCAGGGTTTAGTGCAAAGGGGATTGTGGGTTGCCCCACACGGCCTCGTTGTGGCTCTTTTCTTATTAACAGGGAGTCGGCTTCTAAGCTATTAATAATAACTGTAACCGCTTGCGCAGAAAGCCCTGTTTTCAGCGCAATTTCAGCTTTTGGAGCGCTACCTTGCTGACGGATCAGCGTCATAATTCGACGTTCATTATAAGCACGCAGGCCTGATTGGCTTCTGCCTTCTTGTGATGTAAGTCGAGGGTTTTTAGCTTTAATAATTATTCCTACCTAGTTGGTTATTGTCTTGAATAACTTAATTTATTGTACACCGCAAGATCCCGTTTGGCGATACAGCAACCTGTATAAATGGGAGCTGCTTTGCTACTTTGTTGAATAATATATTGAGATTATAATGCTAAAAGCACAATAAATAACTATAGTTGATTTATTGACGTGCAGATATATACCTGTTTAAATGCTTTACTTAAAGTTAACAACTGAGACACTGAAATGACCACACACACACACACGAAAGCACCTCTGGTCTCAAAAGAGATGGTCGTGCCTTTTATTTTACTCGTATTATGTTTTGCAGCTTGGGGTGCAGCTGCAAATATGACCGATCCGTTAGTAAAAGTTTTTAGTAAAATTTTTACTATGTCTTCAGTGCAATCCGCATTGGTGCAGTTTAGTTATTATGGCGCATATTTTTGCTTAGCTATTCCTGCTGCCTATATTAACAAACGGTTTTCTTATAAAGTTGGCGTATTAACTGGGCTAGGCATGGCTGCAATGGGCGCATTTATGTTTTACCCTGCTAGTCAAGCAATGACCTATGGCTTTTTTTTAGCGGCTTTATTTATACTTGCAGGTGGCCTATCTATTTTAGAAACATCTGCAAACCCTTATGTTATGGGGATGGGGAATGAGCAAAGTGCAACTCGAAGGTTGAATTTAGCGCAATCATTTAATCCGGTAGGGACAAACATAGGGGTGTTTTTGGCTGCTACTCTTATTTTACCAAGCTTGAATACCGCTACTTCCGATGAGCGTTCGAGCATGACTACTTCGCAGCTCAAAAATATAATAAGCGCCGAATTGGATGCCGTAATGGTGCCATATGTGGGTATGGCATGTGTGCTTGTTTTTATTTGGCTTGCCATCGCGTTCACTAAAACGCCGGATTTTTGTAAAAAGAAGCAGGTCTCAAAACATGTTGATTTTAAGCCAGCCTTTAAACGCTTATTTAAAAATACCCATTATCGTTTTGGTGTAATAGCCCAATTTTTTAATGTTGCTGCACAGACATGTGTATGGACCTTTACGATTCAATATGTAATGGAAGCGTTGAATACAAATG
This sequence comes from Pseudoalteromonas sp. GABNS16E, assembly GCF_028598715.1. Lineage (NCBI taxonomy): Bacteria > Pseudomonadati > Pseudomonadota > Gammaproteobacteria > Alteromonadales > Pseudoalteromonadaceae > Pseudoalteromonas > Pseudoalteromonas sp. GABNS16E. Next base: position 1,594 of record NZ_JAQREZ010000018.1, on the reverse strand, counting down.
AGGTCAGTGGCGGTACAATTTTACAGTACAGTATGATTACATTTTTAGTGTCTCGTTTTGTAATGACGTGGCTTATGGGATTTATCCGTCCTGCAAAGTTACTGATGGCTACATCTCTTATAGCAATGATGTTATGTATTTACATGGTGCAAATGCCTAATATAAGTGGTGTTTGGGCACTAGTATGTATTTCTGCTTGTTTGTCATTAATGTTTCCTACTATATATGCAATTGCGCTACACGGGTTAGGTGACGATGCTAAGCTAGGCGCAGCAGGTTTAGTTATGGCGATTCTTGGTGGGGCAATAGTACCTGTAATTCAAGCTGTATTTATTGATACTTACAGCGTTGCATTTTCATATATGGTGCCTGCAGGTTGCTTTATTGTTGTAGCCGCTTATGCTGCATTTGATTTAAAGGCCAAAGTAAGAACGTTTAACAAAACCTCTCCTTGTTAATAACTTGAGCCGAGTTAAGAGCTCGGCTTTTTTTTATTATATTTTCTCTGCTAGCTAAATACTGGTAAGTTGAGGCATTGATAATTAAAAGTTTATTAAGCCTTATGTTTTTTAGTATTAGCTCAATACAAGCAACGCAATATTTACTCGTATTTAGTGGGTGGTATTAGTCCGCGCCCATTGCATTAAAGAGCGAGGTTAAACTGGGTGGAGGTGAGTTTACTAAAACGAAAGACATTTTTAGTTTAAATCGAGCAACCTTATAACGCTCCTATTAAGCTTAATATGAATAATGCTTTTGTCAGAACCTCAGCAAAGTACTCACCATTGTAGTGGCAGTACATCCAACAATTGAGATGTATATTTGTGGAGGGATTCTCGAAATGTAGTGGCCAATTATATTGGCCACAATTTAAGGTTCTTTATATTTAATCTTAGAGTCAATTGTCGTTAAACCTAAATTAAGCTAATTGAGTAGTTTCTTATTTGATTACTGCGGAATAAGTTTCGCGTTTTAATTTTGTGATTTTTACCCAAATTTGTATGCTTATTAGCATAACATTTCTTTCTTAATGGGTGGCCAAATTAACTATGCCACTACATATTCACCTGTCATTGCCATACTCAACCCTTGTGAGCCATCACCGGTTTCATCCACCGCAAAGCCCAAATTTGTTAAGCCAACCCGTAAACTACGTCGCAGTGACCCTGAATCTTCAATTATTAATAGCTTCATGTTCTATTTGTTCACCTGAAAATACATCTTAATCACTAGGTTACGCTATATAACTTAAGTTTTACTTAAGGCTTCCTTAAGTTTTTATAGTATAGCCATTATTAAGTTTATCATCAGGATTTCTTAAGTTTCGATTTTTAGTATTGCTGCAATTTTTAAAGACGAGTACAACTATGTCAGCAAATACTTCCGTTTTAAAACCCTTGTTACGTTTTACACTTATATTGTTATCAATCTTTATAACTTCCCGAATTGGGCTATTGATATGGCAACATTCAAGATTAAATGATGGTGATATTTGGCCAGTCATTTCAGGTGCTATCAAAATAGACTTAAGTAGCGTTGGATACTTAGCAACTATTGGAGTGCTGATATTGATGCTGCATGTAATTGCACGCTC
>NZ_JAQREZ010000172.1:0-401 GCF_028598715.1 Pseudoalteromonas sp. GABNS16E | reverse complement strand
ACCATGATGTGCGTGTTTTTGGCTCTGAGCCCGTCCCTTTAAAGTCTTTTCACATACCTGCGGTTATTTTAAACAGCGATATGAAGGCTAAACGCGACTCAAGACTTGTTAGTCAAATTGACCTACCTGTTACTTTGTTGTCACTTTTAGGAGTTGACCAAGCAACTCCAATGGTGGGCTTTGATCTCACCAAAAATTATCCAGTTGAACGCGCGATGATGCAGTACTACGACAATTTTGCATACCTAGAAAATGATCGCGCTGTCATCCTAACGCCAAATCAACAAACTAGCTATTGGCGCTATAACAAAAAAACCAAAATACAAAAAAGAAATAAACCGCAAAACGCAGATAAAACGTTAGCTGAAAAAGCACTCGCTCATGTGTTATTTAGCAACTTA
>NZ_JAQREZ010000171.1:0-403 GCF_028598715.1 Pseudoalteromonas sp. GABNS16E | reverse complement strand
TATCAAGAGTTTTCAAAAGTAAAAAAAGAATGATAGCAGTATCATTCAGTGCCAATTTAATCATTTATGATTAATTGGTATCTACTTTAGTATTCAATATTAACTTCTGGCGAAGTTAAACTGTCACTAACGTATGACTAAATCTAATGATTTAGTATTGCGACGTGGATTTGGTACTTAGGCAACGCCGCTGATATTTTTGTCGCTGGGCGCATAACGTGTTATGTAACCAAGCAAAAATTGATAGCAAGGCAGCATAAGTAACAAAGACCAAGCAAGACCCGTTTGGGTTGTATGGTTAAGTGACTAAGCGTACACGGTGGATGCCTTGGCAGTTGGAGGCGATGAAGGACGTATTAACTTGCGATAAGCCTAGTCAAGCTAGTAAAAAGCGCTTGAGACT
>NZ_JAQREZ010000170.1:0-410 GCF_028598715.1 Pseudoalteromonas sp. GABNS16E | reverse complement strand
ACATGCCATGCACAGGATGTGGTGGAGCGGCTCCAAATGTTCCAGAACAGGGTGCAGCCATGATATCTGCTTTGTCTTCAATACTTGGTTATGAAACAGAACCTGGAAAAGAACAGTATTCTGAAAAAGAGATTGAAGAGTTAATGAACCAGATTAAAGATCCAATCGGAACTTTCTACATGTACTCTTTACCAGCATCAATTCTTAAAAGAAAGGTGATGAAGAAATGAAAGAAATAATAATAGATCCGATCACTCGACTAGAAGGCCATGGAAATGTGTCCATATTCCTGAATGATGCGGGTGAAGTTGAAAATGCATATTTAAAAATCCCAGAACTTAGAGGTTTTGAAAAATTCTGCACTGGAAGGAGAGCAGAATTAATGCCACAGTTAACCACAAGAATCTGCG
>NZ_JAQREZ010000169.1:0-410 GCF_028598715.1 Pseudoalteromonas sp. GABNS16E | reverse complement strand
GTTTCTAACTTGATTGCCGCAGAATACGTTGCGCGTTTTAATTTCGTCATTTTTTCACCCAAATTTGTATGCTTATTAGCATAACATTTCTTTCTTAATGGGTGGCCAAATTAACTATGCCACTACAAAAAGAATCCTTATCATTTAGTAGTGCTTATCTTAGGTTTTATATAAATGCACAAGAGATTGAAGTCAGCGCTTAACAAGCGCAGGCAATCGGACAGTCAAAAGCGTCACGCCTTTTGTTCCAAAAGCCACGCCACTTTAGCCTGCCGTTGCTGCGGGCGTTGGTATGACTCCCACTGTCAAGTTAAACGCACTGATCCCTGCCTAACTTTTTAAGCCATAATTACTTTAGCTCGAATTAGAGCGAGTTAATACATAGGATGAAGCAAGTAATGTCGTCGGTT
>NZ_JAQREZ010000168.1:0-411 GCF_028598715.1 Pseudoalteromonas sp. GABNS16E | reverse complement strand
TGATTCATGACTGGGGTGAAGTCGTAACAAGGTAGCCCTAGGGGAACCTGGGGCTGGATCACCTCCTTATACGATTTAGAACTTATTTGTTCGTAGTGTCCACACAGATGATTGTTAGTTAGTTTTACCCTCTGGGTTAACTAATTAATATGCTCTTTAAAAATTTGGAAAAGCTGATAATAAAATTCGTATGAATACATTGTATTTGTACAGAGTTTTCAAAAGTAAAAAAGAATGATAGCAGTATCATTCAGTGCCATTTAATCAACTCTTTGAGTTGATTGATTGGTATCTACTTTAGTATTCAATATTAACTTCTGGCGAAGTTAAACTGTCACATAACAAAGACCCGTTTGGGTTGTATGGTTAAGTGACTAAGCGTACACGGTGGATGCCTTGGCAGTTGGAGGC
>NZ_JAQREZ010000167.1:0-427 GCF_028598715.1 Pseudoalteromonas sp. GABNS16E | reverse complement strand
CAGAACGCCATTAGAAACTTTATTAGATGGAAAATTGATCTGGGCTGAGAAAAATTTAGCTCAAATCTAGACTGACAGTCACCGATTAAAAAACGGGTAACTGTCAGATCAAGTCTGAGCTAGTACATTTAATCAAAGTAAATGCAAATCAGTGGGTGTAACTTTTATAAGAAAGTTCTATTTTTTATATTTATTCACCGCTTTCTTCATTTTAAGTTTTTGTAAGTCTCAACCCAAACTAAGGCGCTTCAATTCAGTGCGAGCAGCTGAGGACTGAAAGCTTCAAACTTACAGCCTTTTTATGTCCCGTCCTGAAATAGGTTGACGGTTTTAATGAAAGACTTGGTGCGAAAGCGCCAGGTCTTTTTTATGCACTTGATTTGGTGTTTTCATATCCAAACTTAAGTGCGGTCGCATTTCATTGTAT
>NZ_JAQREZ010000017.1:0-70323 GCF_028598715.1 Pseudoalteromonas sp. GABNS16E | reverse complement strand
AATGAAATTGGGTGCTGGTATTAAATGCGGTGTCTAAAGCTGTTTTAATATTCATAAAAAATCCGATGGCAAATGCTCATCGGATTCTTACATCTATAAAAGATCGGTCAACCGATCATTAAAATATTTCTTAACTGATCGGCATTAAGCAATTGCTGGCATTTTTTATGTGTATTTTGAGCTTAAATAAATAAGCTCTAATGTTTATTGTTCTTTAACCATCAGCTGCATTTGCTCATTAACCCACGTTAAGGCGTCATGGTATGCATTGGCAACTTCTTCGCCTAAATTTAACTGTTTAGCAATTTCGTTGGCGGCTTCCCAATCTGCGTGCTCATAAAACTTAACCAAGTTTAGATACTGAGCAAGCAGGCCTTCGTCATTCAATAGCGCAGCTTTTATCTCTGCAGACAGCGGGAGCTTTTGCATAACGCTTTCCATGGTTTCATCTAAAATAGCGTCCATAAGCGACATCATGCCAGTTAAAAAGGCCATACCGGTATCTTTAAACTGCCCGTGTGAAATAGCAAGTAGTTCGCCAAATCGTGCACGTGTTAGCGAAAGCCTAATTAGCTCAACAGGTTTATCGGCAGAAACTTGCGCTGCAAATAACAAAGATAACAGCTTTTTAATTTCGTTAGCGCCAAGGACGATGAGTGCTTGTTTAATTGTGTTTATTTCTGCTCTGCGCGCAAACGCAGCTGAGTTTGAATAACGCAATAACTTGTAAGATAGATTTACGTCACGTTCAAACACATCGGTTATCTTTTTAAGATCCATTTCAACAGATGAGGTTTCGTAAAGCAGCTCTGCTAATGCCATTTCTGATGGCGGCAGTGCTTTACTTTGTACCATTTCAGGCTTTGAAAAAAAGAACCCCTGAAAATATTCAAACCCAAGCTCAAGAGCTAAATTATAGGCTTCATAGGTTTCTACTTTTTCAGCTAAAAGCTTGATGTGTGGATAGGCTTTAATATCGTTAATTATGGTTTTTATTGCATTTTCATCAGTGGTTAAAAAGTCTATTTTTAAAATATCGATAAACGGGTAAAAATGGCGCCATACTGGTTGGTGAATGTAATCATCAAGCGCTAGGGTGTAGCCTTTTTCTTTTAAATCTTTAACAATAGCCAGTAAGCGCTTACCTGGTTGCACTGTTTCAAGGATTTCTACAACGACCGTCTCTTTCCCTAACATAGTAGGGTAACCTTTAAGTAAGGTTTCTAGGGTAAAGTTAATATAGGCGGGTTTGTTGCCAGTTAAATCTTCTAAGCCAAAATTAAACTGACTCCCTTCGATTAGCTTAGTTGTTGCTTCGTCACCGTCTATGTCTGGAAATACATTATCAACGCCATCACGAAATAATAACTCGTATCCAACAAGCTCCTTTTCGCGGTCTAAAATAGGTTGGCGTGCAGCATAAAAATACATAAATAGTTCCGTACAAAATAATAATTATTAGCAATGGCTATAATATATGGCAAAACGTTCGAAATAGCATTAGGTAATTATTATTGATTTAATGAATTGTTATTAAATATTAGCTATATATGTAAATAAATTTACCGTATATCGGGTGTTTGAGGGTTAAATAGTCAATACGGCTGTTTTTCGTTCACTTCAGTGTAACAAGTTGGAGTTATCACCTTTAAGCATGGTATAGTCAAGACGGATGGTTTTTACCCCAATAGTGTCTTTATTATAATATTTTAAGAGTCATTATTAGGATTAAAAGCCTGTTTTATACAACTTTGTGGAGGCGAATTTGGAAACAGGAATGATTATTTCACTGGCATTGTATTTTATAGTCATGCTTGGCATTGGACTTTATGCATACAAACAGTCTACAAGTGATGTATCGGGTTATATGCTAGGTGGACGTAGCTTATCTCCAAGTGTTGCAGCATTATCTGCTGGCGCATCGGATATGAGCGGTTGGATTTTAATGGGCTTACCTGGCGCTATGTTCGTTACTGGCTTTAGTAGCACATGGATAGCAATAGGCTTGGTTATTGGTGCGTGGTTAAACTACTTTTTAGTTGCGCCTCGTTTGCGTGTTTACACTGAAAAAGCGAACGACTCAATCACAATCCCAGACTACTTCTCTAATCGTTTTAATGATAAATCAAACCTTTTACGTGTAGTTTCTGCGGTAGTAATTATTGTGTTCTTTACGCTTTATACATCATCAGGTGTTGTAGCAGGCGGTAAATTGTTTGAAAGCTCGTTTGGCTTAAGTTACGAAATGGGTTTATACATCACCACTGGTGTTGTTGTTTTATATACCTTATTTGGTGGCTTCTTAGCAGTTAGCTTAACTGACTTTGTGCAAGGCTGTATTATGTTTATTGCCTTGATACTGGTACCGACCGTTGCTTACTCTTTATTAGATCAACCGCTAGAGTCAACGCTACATAGCGTTAACCCCGATATGCTTAATTGGATAGGTGCAGGCTCTGCATTAGGGATTATTTCGGCAATGGCGTGGGGCTTGGGCTACTTTGGTCAACCTCATATTATTGTACGTTTTATGTCGGTGCGTAGCGTAAAAGATATGCCAACGGCTCGCCGTATTGGTATGACATGGATGATAGTTGCAGCCATTGGTGCTGTGGGTACTGGTTTATTTGGTGCCGCGTACACTTATGAAAACAACATTGTTGTTGAAGACCCAGAAACCATTTTCTTAATTCTTTCTGAGTTATTATTCCACCCATTAATTGCTGGTTTCTTATTGGCGGCTATTTTAGCTGCAATCATGAGTACAATTTCTTCGCAGTTACTTGTTAGTTCAAGTTCGTTAACTGAAGATTTTTACAAAACGTTTTTACGCAAAGAAGCAAGCGACACAGAGCTTGTTACTGTAGGGCGTATTAGTGTAGCAGCAGTCGCTTTGTGTGCTATTTACTTAGCGTACGATAGAGACAGCTCAATATTAAGCTTAGTAAGTAATGCATGGGCAGGTTTTGGTGCGGCATTTGGCCCTCTGGTTTTATTTAGCCTGTACTGGAAACGCATGAACTTTGAAGGCGCACTAGCAGGTATGGTTGTAGGTGCTGGTACGGTTCTGTTTTGGATTTACTCACCATTTATGATTGATGGGCAAAGCTTAAGCAGTTACATGTACGAAATTGTACCAGGCTTTATTTTAGCAAGTATTGCAATTGTAGTTGTAAGCTTAGCGACGAAAGAGCCAGCGCAAAATATTACTGCGCTATTTGATGAGGTTGAAAAAGACCTTTAATCAACCCGTACTTTAGATACGAAAAAGCCACCTAGTTTAACTAGGTGGCTTTTTTATTTGCTATGTGTTGTCCTCAAATGTGTTTGCTTATTTAGGACATATCAATAACCAATAAGTTATTTAGCAGGTAATACTGTGCTTTCTACACTACCAAAGCCAATACGGGCATAGCCTGGCTTTTCACACCAGCCGCGCATAATTACGTTATCGCCATCTTCTAAAAAGCTGCGTTGCTCACCATTACTCAGGGTTATTTTTTCTTTACCACCACGAGAAAGCTCTAATAAAGAGCCCGCTTCTTCATGTGTAGGGCCTGACTGCGTGCCAGAGCCGAGCATATCACCTGGCATAAAGTTACAGCCATTTACAGTATGATGGGTCACCATTTGCGCCACAGTCCAATATGAATGTTTGAAGCTTGAGGTAGAGACCTGCGTAGGTTGGTGGTTTTCATCACGCATTTTTTGAGTCTGAATTTTAACATCCATTTGAATATCAAATGCACCTTGCTCGCGGTTAGCGGCAGATTCTAGGTACGGCATTGGCTGAGGGTCGTTTTCATCACGTGTCCAGCTAGTTCTAAAAGGTGCAAGTGCTTCAGTGGTGACAATCCAAGGCGATACGGTTGATGCAAAGTTTTTAGCTAAAAACGGGCCTAATGGTTGGTATTCCCATGCTTGTAAATCACGTGCTGACCAATCATTAAATACACAAAAACCAAATACATGGTTTTCAGCGTTTTCAATGGCGATAGCATCACCCAGCGCATTGCCTTTGCCTAAGTAAATACCGAGCTCTAACTCGTAATCTAGGCGCTTACATGGGCCAAATGATGGGGTATCTGCATCGGGCGCTTTAGTTTGCCCTTTAGGGCGGTGAAACGTTTGCCCCGATACATCAATAGAAGAAGAGCGGCCATGATAGCCAATCGGCACCCATTTATAGTTTGGTAAAAGCGGGTTGTCTGGTCTAAACAAGCTACCAACGGCTGTTGCATGGTAAATTGAGGTATAAAAGTCGGTGTAATCACCAATACGACACGGCAGTGAAAACTCTATATCAGCTTGAGCAATAAGGGTACTTTGCATTTCTTTTTGTTGCTGTGCGCCTTCACGCAATGCTTTTGAAAGCGCTAAGCGCAGTGCTGACCAGTATTGCTCCCCTAAACCCATAAATGTATTTAGTGTTGATTCGCTTGCTGCATCTAGGGCTGTTTTAGCATCACCGGTAAAAATGTTTAAGTGGCTCAATTTTGCTAAATCAATAACCTGATCGCCAATAGCAACCCCGCCTCTAAATTCTTCATTTGTGTTTTTAGTACGAAATTCTGCAAAAGGTAAATTTTGAATCGGGAAGTCACAGCCTTTAATATTGGCCGACTCTACCCAGCTAGTTAAATTAATGTCGTGGGTTTCGTTAATTTGGCTCATTACTTATCCTTTAGGTTTGATGTTGGGTGCATGCATTTATTTAAGCATACTTGTATCTTGCACCCTACTTTTTAAATATTAAAACGACAAAAAGCAGCGAAGATCGCTGCTTTTAATTTACTCAAAAAAGTTATAAAACGCCGCGGCGCTCTTGGTCTCGCTCAATTGACTCAAACAATGCTTGGAAATTACCTTCACCAAAACCACCATCATCTACACGTTGGATCATTTCTATAAAAATAGGTCCAAATAGGTTTTTAGAGAAAATTTGTAATAGGTAGCAGTTTTCACTTTGGCTATCGACTAATATTTGATGCTCGCGAATTTTTTCTTTATCTTCTGCAACCCACGGTACACGGTCAAAAATAGTGTCGTAATACTCAGGAATAATGTCTAAAGTAGCAATGGTCGATTTATCAAGCTTATCAAGCGAGCTAACTAAATCGTCAGTTAAAAACGCGAGGTGTTGTACACCAGGGCCATTATATTCGCCTAAATACTCGTCAATTTGGTTGTTGTTATTGCCTTTACCTTCATTAATAGGAATTGAGAAGGTGCCACAGGGTGATTTTAATGCATACGATAGCAGCGCTGTTTTTTGACCTTTAATATCGAAATAGCGTACTTCTGTAAAACCAAACACGTCTTTGTAAAAGTTTGCCCATGTTTCCATAGTGCCTTTGTAAACGTTATTAGTTAGGTGATCTATACGTATAAAGCCTTTATCTTCAACTACATTAGGTGATGATAAATCTTCAAAGTCAGACTCATAAATAGACCCTTTATCACCAAATTGCTCAATAAAGTAAATCAGGCTATCGCCAATACCGTAAATGGCGGGATAAGGTAAGTCTTTATGGGTTGAGTCGGTTGCGGGTTTTGCACCACGTGCTACAGCTGTTTCAAATGCATGCTGTGCATCCTCAACGCGCCAACCCATAGAGCAAATTGCTGGGCCATGACTTTTTGCAAATTCAGCAGAAAAACCATCGCGTTCGTTATTTAGTAAAAAGTGAATGTCGTTTTGGTTGTAATAGACAATATCCTTGCCTTTAAATTTTTTTAATTTTGAAAAACCAAAATCAGTAAACACTTTATCCATGTAGTCTGCATCAGGTGTTGCGTATTCAGTAAACTCAATACCAACTAAACCTAGTGGATTATTTGCTTCACTCATTTTTATTACTCCTGCAATAAATATTGCTACTGCGATTATGTGTTGTTGTCGTGTTGAGCTAGATAATCAACTAGATTTTAAGTTTGGGGAAGAGGGGGAGCAGATTTAGCATTCGAGCAAACTGTAAATTTAATAAGACGTTTACTTAGTCAATAGGTTTATACCTTACGTTTTAGGGTAAACGAGCATGTATTAGCTTGATGCTTTTCGTTTATTAAAGTTTAAGATATTGATATAAATGAATAAAAAAGAGGTTTTATAAAAATAAAACCTCTTTTAAAAATGTAGTTACGTAATGTTTTTTGTATTTAATTGTTTACGCTTTGTGTGCTGTTGTTAAAAAATGTGTTGCGCTGCTCGAGCCAAAGGTTAGGTTTTACGGTTGGAGCTGCTTGGTAATGGCGCTCAATAGCTTGGTTTAATACCCGTGTTGTAGGGGTAAATGTCAGCTTTGATTGTGCACTGCCCATGCTTTTAATTTCGTCTCGAGTCAGGGCGCGCCCAGCATATAAAAGGGCGTTTAAATAACCGGGCACTGTTTCAAAGTTGTTATCTGTAAAGAGTAAAACAGATGACGTTAATGCCCAGGTGTTATTTATTTCACCGTCTTCTTTAACACCAGCAAGCTCGCCGTCTATGTACACTTCAAATACCCCATTACTGGGGGCGGTATAAAATACAAATGCAACTCGGTGCCAGTTTTCAGGCTCTGTTTGTCCAAAGTAACCACTATCACTAGTTGATTTACCATAACCGCCCGTTGGGTCGATAAACATATCGGCATCATCAGTGAGGTAATCTTGTGTGTTTGCTTGCATGATAGCGCGATAAATATCTTTGCCTTCTTCTGGCCAATATAAATCCATTACTAAGGTGTAATCAGAAACCATTCCTTCACTTGCATAATCACCATTGGCAGATGTATTTAAGGTTATTAATAACCCCTCGGTAGGGGCGTGGCGTGAAAACGCCATTACACCTGAGCTGCCATCAGAAAAATCAGCAATACCAAGTGCTTGAGTTGTATTATATTGTGTTTCTTCAGGGCCCCAGTTTGTTTGTTCTGGGTCAAAATAGCTCAATACTGAAGGGCCATAATCTGCTGCCAAAGGGCTATTTTCATCGTCAAAATTCCACACTGTGACATTGCTTTGCTCATTACATGAAAAGAGTTGATTATCGGTATCTAGGTATAAGCATTGGCTTGTTCTAAAACGCGCATATTGATCAAGTAACCACCATGCTTCGTCAATGGCTTCTACGTTTGAAAAGGTAACACCGCTAAAAAATAGCTCAGGATTAAGCGCTGCGCCTTTAAACAACGCAACCTGGTAAGTGCTCGCAGCTTGTATATCATCTGGTTTGAGTAAAAACCAATCAGGCTGATTGGCAAACATGGTGTTTAAATCGCTACCTGTAACCGTTACGCTATATAACGAATTAAAGCCAGGAGTGTTAGAGGGCTGGCGCTCAACATAGTAGGCTTTATGAAAGTCTTCTTGTGTTAAGGTCCCTGGTGTCCACCTTGTTTGTACTAATTCTGGGTTAAGCAGGGCCGCCGTTATATCACTTGCATGGGCTGCAGCTAAAGCCGTTATTTCTGCAAGCTCTAAACTACTTGGGTAGTTTTCAGAAATAGCAATTTCTGTGTTTGCATCAGGTGCATAGCGGCCCATAATTTCATCAATTGCCAGTTTAGTTGGTTCATCACGTTCGCTGATGCTGTCAGTTTCAATGGTGCTGTAATCTATTGTTGGCGATGTTTTATCTTGCAAGTAAAACGTAAGAGTAACATCGGTGATGCCTTTGGCGTAAAAATCTGGCTGAATAACCACAGCGCCGTTCTCGAGCGTATTATAACTTTCACCGCCATGAGTATGGCCGCCTAACACTAAATCAATACCGCTTACATCGGTTGCCATATCAATGTCTAAGCCTTCACCTAAATGGCTTAGCATTACCATGTAGTCAACATCGTCTTGGTATTGGTTTACTATACTTTGTGCTATTTGTTGCCACTGCCAGCTCATTTTAAATTGTTTGATAAAATCAGGTATAGGCTCATCGTCTATCGGTTCATCTAGCTCGTTCCAAGGTACTGAGGTCATACCAAATACACCTAAGGTCACACAGCCTACTTGTACTTTAGCAAAGCCTACAGCGGCAAAGTCTTGTAATTGTTCGCCTTCATAGCGTGTATTACTGGCAAGTACTATGGCGTTATCATCTTGCGAGTAGCTTAATAACTTTTCTGGCCCCCATGCGTAGTCGTGATTTCCTACCACACGTAAATCAAACTTCATGGCCTTAATGGCTTCTTCTGTAGCGCTACCTTGTGATAGTTGCTCAGCAACAGTGCCTTTTTCGTAGTCATCCCCCCCGTTGGTAAAAAGGGTATGCGGCGTTTGGGCAAGTGCTTGATTGTAGTAGGCTTTTATGCGGCTAAAGTATTGCTCCTCATAACCGAATCGCGCATGTAGGTCAGCAACATGAACAAATCTAACCGATTGCTCTGTGGCTGTGGCATCACACGTTGGGCCTATAGCTGCAAAGGCCTCATTGCGCTGCATCATAATAGCGAAGGTTCCTAGTGTTGTTACTTGCGCACTTACAAACCCATCTGCAACAAAAGAGTTATCAATAACTGCCCAGCTACCGCCAGATTGTCTAGCAATAAATAGCTGGCCTCCTAATTGGTAATCATCAGGTATTTTTATGCTGATAGTAATTGGATCACTAAAAGAAAGCGTACTTGGGGTGAGTAGGTGTATATCTGAGATAATATTTAGTAGTGCATTTGCATCATCTAATACTGTTTTTTCGTGTGTAAGTTCAGTGTTTTGAGAGACGGCATTGGCAGGTACAGTCAGTAAAAAGCTTCCTTCATCAAGGCTGACATCTAAACCTGTAGTTGTAGATACTGTTAACTCGCTAGGCTCAGGCTCAACGGGATCATTAGGGTTAGTTGTAACTTGATCGTCTGAACCACCACAGGCTGATAAAAAAACAATGCTTAAGGTTAAAAATAGGGTGTGAGATAAAGTTAACAAGCGCATGTACTGCGTCCCTGAGACTAGTTAAAAATTAATCAGCAGATGATACCAGTTTACAGCGAGGTGATATAGAAATTTGAGAAAATTTCCCCCATAGCGGCTATGGGGGAAATTATAATTAGTATTACGCGTAATTAAACGTGCAATATTATGCAGCTTTTTCTTCTAGGCCTTGTTTTTCCCATACTTTCGCTTTAAAGCTCATAAGCACTAAAACAATACCTACGCCAATGCTAAATAAGGCAATTTGTAAGTATAAGTTAGGGATTTCTTCAACGTTATTTGGATCAAAGTTACCAGCCAGTAAGCCAGCAATAATGTTACCAATTGAATAAGTTAATACAAATACACCCATCATTTGGCCTGTGTAACGACGTGGCGAAAGTTTACTTACCGCACTTAATGCTACAGGGCTTAAACAAAGCTCACCCACAGTATGCAAAAAGTAAGTAGTAACAAGCCAGTAAGGTGCTACTTTTAAACCTTCAGCTGCGTAGTGAGCGGCCATAAACATAACTAAAAAGCCAGAAGCCATAATAATTAAGCCCATTGCACATTTTACGCTGTAAGTAGGCGATACCATCTTTTTAGATAAATTAATCCAAAGCGCGGCAAAAAATGGCGATAAAGCAATAATAAATAGTGAGTTTAAAGATTGGAACCACGTAGTCGGAATTTCAAAAGTACCAATAAGGCGATCTGTGTAATCACGGGCAAAGAGGTTAAGTGATGAACCCGCTTGCTCAAAGCCAGACCAAAAACACGCAGAGGCAACACACACTAAAAATAGTGCCCACATTCTTTGTTTTTCGCCCGCTGTTAATTTACCTGTAAAGTAAATAACCCCGAAATAAATAAAGAATATAATAGTAAACACAACAGCTGTGTAGCCTGCTAAAACAGTTGGGTTAATAATAATTGCGCCCGTCATTGCTGCAGCGGTCACACCAGCGGCAATAACAACAAAAGCAGCAATACCAAACCATGCACGAGATGCACCTTTAGCGCTTAATGGGTTAGCCGGTAATGCACTGTGCTCTGGTAGGTTGTTAAGCGTGCGCTTATATTGGATTAAGCCAATAGCCATACCCACAGCAGCTGCACCAAATGCCCAGTGCCAACCTACGTTTTCCATAAAGTAACCACATACGTAGTAACCAATTAAAGAACCTAAGTTAATACCCATGTAGTATATAGCGTAACCGCCATCACGGCGCTCATCAGCATCGCTGTATAACTGGCCTACCATTGCGCTGATATTTGGTTTTAGCAAACCAGTACCTGTAGCAACAAAGATCAAACCAATAAAAAATGAATACTCATGAGGCACGGCCAAAATAATATGGCCACACATGATGATGATACCGCCGTACCATACGGCCTTTTGACCACCGAATAATCTATCCGCTAGCCAACCACCCGGTAAGCCTAAGAAATAAACGGCACCTGTGTATAAACCGTAAATTGCAGCAGCTGATGCAACCGTAAAGGCAAGGCCTTCTTCTTGTAGGCTTGCTGTCATAAACAATACGAGCATCGCTCGCATGCCGTAGTAACTCATTCGTTCCCACATCTCAGTGAAGAACAATGTCGAAAGTCCTTTAGGGTGGCCAAACCAACCACTATCTGGAGCTGAACTCATATTTACTTCCTAACTTTAAGAATTGTTGTAATGGCCTTATAATTTTTTGCTTTAGCTGTTTTGTGCCATGGGCACTAAAACGCTCGACCATCTGTATATTATTTGTAGCTAAGATAATGATTTGCTAAATGGTAGTAACACCACAAGGTAAGAGACACACCCTTATCCTAGTTACAATTGCGCTCAAGTATACATATACCTTAGTGCGAGGGGAAGCATTCGCGATATATCACCTTGCACTGCGTTAAAAGTCTGCATAGGGAATAATTGGGGTGCCAGGAAACTCTAACGTCCCGTACACAGGGTTGAAGTAATAGCGAATATAGAGCTGGCCAAAGTTTGGTTCGTAAAAGTCAGCACGATCGATGGCTAAATAACCACCAAAAAACCAATGCGGCGTTATACGGTACTCAAAGCTTCCTTCAAGATTGTATGACACGCCAGAGCTGTCATCACTCTCAAATACAGGGTCCACCCCGGTAATCGATTCTCTATCGTAGGCTTGTAGCTGCAAGTCAGTGTCGTTAGGATAAAAATCAATGGCTTGGGTTTTTGTTTGCGAATACGAAATCCCCGTTTTTAAGCGATAAACAAAATCATCGCCCCAGCGCGCATCGTAGCTTAAAGGCACCGACAACCCAACGTAGTTTTGTGGGCTATAGTAACCGCCGTGGCCCCATGTTTCTTCACTTAAATTATACTGATATGCCCAATGTAATAGACTTGCGCCGACGGTAAACTCGCGTTCTTGATTACTAATAACGCGATAATAAGACCCGCCCATTACTCTATAGCGTTGGTTATCTTTAACATTTTGCCCTTTATAGAGCGTAAAGTCGGCGCTTGACCAAAAGCCCCAATCGCCACCTAAGTCATGAGATAGGTTGGCAGTTAGGCCTGTTGAGCGCACGCCGCCCCAAATTTCACCGGTATTTACATCTTCAAGCCCAGCATAAGAGAGCACGGAGCTTGTTACAGGGCGTTTTTCGAGCTCTAGGCTATAACCAAAGTCGCCAATACTGTTGGCGTAATTTACACCCCATACTATGTCTTCAATTAAAAAGCCAAGTGGGGTCGTGCCTACATCAACACGCCAATTTTCATTTTGCCAGCCAATACCTATGTCGACCCCATCTTGCTCAGGGCTTACTTCATCAATAGTACAGGTAAATATACAAAGTGCACCTTGGCCGTAGCGGCTACCAGCAAATTGCTCATCAAAGCGAGTTGTTTGTGCGCTAATAGTGGTTGGGTCTATTTTAATAAACCCTTGGCCTTGCCAAAGTGGAAAGTAGGCCTCAATAGGTACTAAGCCTGCGCCAAGAGTTGCCTCGCTTTCGGTGCTTGTTTGGCCACTAAAGTTTACCCCAATAGCAATGTATGCTTGGTTTTTGCTTTGCTCATTTATAAGCTCGCGCTTAGCGCCATTAATATACCACGCATCATTTTCATCTATGCGAGCAATTTGTTTGTAAAACGATTCATCGTTTAGGCGTTGCTCGCTTGATAGCGTTTTTAAATACCATTGCTTAGCTTGGTCTTGTTCATTAAAATTTTGAGCAACTTCAGCGCCTAAATAACTAAGCTCTTTATCATTGGGTGATTTAGTAATTAATTGATTGGCTAAAACTAAAGCATCACCTGCGTAATTAAAGTCATTTAACGAGGTCATTATTTGGCGTTGTAAGTAGGCTTGCTGATCATCTGTTTGCGTTATTGCGCGCTCAGTGACTTCTTTTGCCTGAAAGTCGTTACCTAATTCTCTGTAAGCTCTAGCTATTGCAAGCATTGCTTGAGGTTCAATTGGCTGATTGTTTTTCAGTTTTTGCTGATAAACAATAATTGCTGACTCTTGTTGCCCCAGAGCTAAATTAGCATTTATTAATGCCGTGGTGATGGCGGGTGTACTTTGGTACTTTTGATCAAGCTGGTTAAGCTTTGCTAATAATTCGCCACCTTCGTAATACTGATTAATATACGTGGTGTATAAATTGACGTACTGTTCTACTTCGCCAGCACTTGCATTATTAGGCAAGCTGTAATGAGAAAACCATTGTTCTACAGCAGGGCGCTCGTTTTGTTCTAATAGCCACTGCGCGTAAAGCATATGCCAATAAGGTGATAAAGTAGGCTCAGTATTTAATGCAGTATTAATTAACTTTAGAGCGTGTTTTTTCTCATCTATTTGATACCAGCTACGCGATAGCTCGGCTTTCATTACTGGAGTTAAATTTTGCGCTTCTAAATTACTTAAATGAAAAATAGCCGTGGTTCTATTTTTAGTATTTAAGTGTCGCTCGCTTTGTCGAAGAGACTCGTTGAGCCTAAGTTGTTGCTCAAGAGAAGTTATGTCGTCATTTCGATCATTAACCGGCACATACTCTAAGGTGTTTAAAGCGCCTTGATAATCATCAATTGAGCGTAAAAATAAAGCATGGCTATAACGTAACTGTGGATTGAGCGGAAACTGCCAAAGCACATTATTAAATAACGTTTTTGCCTTTTTAGTTAACCCGTTTTGTTGATAAATAAACGCTAAATCGTAATAAAGCCAAGGCTGCTCAGGGGCCAGTTCAATTGCCTCTTTTAAGGTTTTCTCAGCAAGCTCTGTATCGCCTGCATCACTATATTGGCGTGCTTTTTCGCGAAGCTGGCTACTTAACGTTGCCGCATACACAGGTTTAAGTTGTGCTTTTTGAGACTGAGATAAAGCATTATAAAACTTGATTAACGACTGCTCATTGTTATCCAATTCAACAATTTCTAATAACCCTGTTAGAGCGCCATTATTAAGCGGATCATTTTTTAACACGGTTTGATAAATAGCGGCCGCTTGTGAATAATTACCTTGAGCAAATTGTAACAATCCGCGGTTATACAAAACGCTAGCAGGGTCTTGTTCAAGTGTGCCGGCTAAATTTAATTTAAGCAACGCCGTTTTAAACTGGCTATTATTAATGGCTTCTTTAGCTTGGCGTATGTAAAGCCAAAACTTCGCTGTGGCAGCTAAGTCTTTTAGCGTTTCTCGCTCGGCAAAATCGGGGGTATGCGAATACGCCTTAGTAAAATAATTATAAGACGTTTGATTTTTACCCATACGCAAATAAAGGGTGCCAAGGCTGCGCATAATTGCGCCATCGTTAGGGCGCCCTTTGAGCGCTTTTAGTAAAAGCGGCTCTGCGGCAACGAGCTTGTTTTTTTCAAGTAACGCCTCACCTTTAAGCCATAGTTGGTAGGCCGGGTTAGCTAATAATTTTTGTCGCGCTTTTAAATCTTTTTTGAAATCTTGATACTGTAATTCGCCTTTGCTGCTAAACGGATACACGCTAAAGTAGCGCTGAAATTGCTTTTCTGTAGCGCTATTTAATTGCATGTTAGATAAAGCACCTAACCAGATTGCTTCTACTTCATTACTGTAGCGAGAGGTGGCACCATATTTACTTAAAATAGTTAGCGCGGTGCTATCAGTGGGATTATTTCTGAGTAAGTGGCGCGCATATGCAATATCTACCGCGCCGATGTTTTCGTAACTGCGTAGTAGCCTTTCGTAGCCTTTTTTTACATTTTGCCATTGGCTTTGCTCTTGTGCATACCAACTTAAATGCTCAAGCTCAAACGCTAAGCTTGGATAGGTGTTTTTAAAAAGCCTGCTGTAAATTAATCGCGCTTGTTCGTAACGTCCCGCACGGGCAAGTAATTTAGCTTGTTGTATATCTGCTTTGTCTTCGTTTTCTAATCTAGCAATTAATCGTAACTGTTCTACACAAGGGTGGGTACGTGTGTTGTTACCGTCAATTTTTCTTAAAATTTGATTTGCTTGTATAGCCTTACCATTGGCAAACTCAAAACGAGCAAGCGCACACTGGCTTTCTATTCGATTAGGGGCAATGGCCAATAACTTTTGTAAGCTATCGGCAATTAAATCTTTATTTTCTTGCACTTCACCAATATTGATTTGGCTTAAAAGCCACTCAACAGAGTGTGTATCAATGTCATTATTTGTTTTAGCATGCACACTTGCGCTGACTGCTAACGTACAAACAACAGCCCATTTTAACGACATTCAGTGCTCCACCTTGGCTTGAGCGTCCCGTCTGCTGTTATTAAGAAGCGCTTATTAAGCGCACTACTACCAAACAGATTTAATACACTGTCGTAATAGCGTGTTTGTGTGAATGACTTATCGACCATTAACTTTTGTTGAATGGCCATAACCAAAGAATCATCGCCATTTTCTTTTAGCATGGGCAATAGGGCAGCATTAAAGCCTAATGGGCCACGCTTTTGGGTTTTGCCAGAGCGTGCATAGGTACTTAAAGGGACATAGCCACGGCTGTTTATAGCCTCTACAAAAGGGGTAAACTGCTCGCTTAGTTGTGCTTTGTAAGGCGCATCGTTCGCCATCATACTGGCCCATAAGTAAACCCTAATGGCATTAAAGCTGCCTAAATCGGTTGCTTTTTTATCGTAATAAAAACCTTTTGCTGGGCTATACATCACCCAATCAGGGCTCACTCCGTTTTTAGCGGTATCCAAAATAAGCTTTGCAGACGCTTCATGTAATTGCTGCCAAGGTGAGTGCGGGTATAATTTGCTAAATTGCTGATAAATAAATAACGGTGAATAACTTGGGTTGAGTTTATAGGTGTTATTTTCAAATTCAAACCCAGCAGGGGCGGGTAATAAAGTAAGCCCTAACCCTGAAATATAGGCGGTTTCTTCTCGCATAATACGCTGCGCTAATACAGCAGCTAAAATACTATAGCGGCGGTCATCCCATAAAATAGCTGCTTGCGATAAACTATATGCTATCCATAAATCAGAATCTGATGCTGGGTTTGAGTCTAAAATTGCACTGCTATCATTACCTGTTTCACCCCATTGCCAAGCTGGCAGACGTGTACTTAAATCGCCTTCAGAGAGATGGTCTTGTGTCCAATCTAAAATGGTATCAAACGCGGCTTTGTCGTTTGCTACTAGCGCAAAAAATAGCGCGTATGATTGCCCCTCTGAGGTGGTAATATTTTGTTTTGAGCCTAGGTCTATTACGCGGCCTTCATCACTAATAAAGTGATTTTTAAATACGTGCCACCCCTGCCAAGGCTCGCACTGCTGCGTTTGCGCTGACACAGAAAAACTTAAAAAAGCGGCTACTAATAATGCTCGGTTAAGTAATGTCATTATTCATCTCCTTCAGCTAAACGCTTATGGGTGAGTGCTTGTAGTAATCGCCATAAAATAAATGAAATTAGTAACAGCGTTAATATAGAAAGCAGGGCTAAAATAAATGGATGGTCAGATAAATGGAACCACACCAGCGTATGTACAGGAATATGACCGACAAAGTATTGCTCTTCGGTTTTTATTGTTTTAACGCCTTGTGAGTTTATAACCGCAGCACTGCCTTTTAATTGGCTTAATGTTTGCGAGTCCATAAGGGTTTTATCAATTAAGCCAAATGCTTTTTCAGTGGTGGCATTAAGTGATACAACAGAGCGTTCAGAATCAAAAGGAGATTGATAAGCTGTAATTACCGCCATATCTCCGCTACTTTTTACACTCACTTGTATTTTATCTGTGGCTTGCTCATCGTATGCACCGTTGTAAATTGCTTGCTTTATTTCACGCTGGTTATTCGTTAAAAGTACGTTTGTATGCGCATCTTCATCTAGTTGCTGAGCTGTGCTGCCAGGCTTTGCAACAACTAAAATATCTTTGTCGTCTAAATCAACATTTTCATTTAAATGGGCCACTGTCATTCTGTGGGTTGGATACCCCGTTATTGCGCCAAAATGACCGGTAAGATTAAACAGCAAAGTTAACGCTTTTGCAGAAGGCTGCTGGTCAATTAGTACAAGTGTTTGCTGTAAATCGGCATATTTGGTGTACGGGAAGCCACTGTTCGCAAATACATTTAAATCTGGCAGGGCAATGTAATGATCAAAGCCACTTACATCAATATTAGAATTACCATCAATAACACCAAACTCACCACCAGGTGGTGCTATTGCACACTCACCTTTTTTCAGCACACCAAATCTAAAATCAAAGTTTAGCTCGTTCCGAGTAGCTAAGTTTATGCCATTCAGTGAAAAGTTTTCTGCGTTTTGTGTAGTATCGGTATTGGCAATAAGCGGCAATAATGTTTTTGTAGTATTGAGTGCAGAGTCGTCATTATCTAACAAATATCCACTAATAAACTTTTGATTAATCAACATATTTAACCGAGAGTCCAAAGGCTCGCTTTCGGGTGTGCTGCGATATTGCAATGTAATGGGGATGCCTTTTTCGCGCCAAGTAAATAAATCTGGAGCAAAGCGCACGTTTAATTTTACGGGTCCGTTATTTAGCCCTTGTGCTTGTAGCTGATTGTCAAAATCAATTAATTCGTCAAAGTGTACAGCTCTATCTGCGCGTAACCAGCGCGGGGCATCGTACGCCTTGCGAAGCGGTAGTTGGTTAATTGCTTCTATGCTAGCTGTTCTGCCGGTCATGACTTTATGGCCAAAGGCCAATCCCGTGACGGCGGTTTTTAAATCGTCTTCATCACGCCCTAAAATAAGCAACATTTTGCTGTATCTATGTAGTGGGTTTGAAATAATCTCAACGGTTGGCTTTTCCACATCGGGATAGTCTTTTAAAAAGTCAGGCTTTGAATCGTTGGTAATAAAAACCACGCTGTGCGTATCTAATGATTTGTTAATCACCACCGGAAAATCAGCACCACGCCAGTCAGCTTGCGCGCCAAACCAGCTTGAAAGAGTCGCAGCCGCTTCAATCGTTTTGGTGTTAGGTGTTTTTGCAAACACAAACGGTAAGCTTAACTTATTGTAATCTTTGGCATCAAAAAAGGGCTCTGGTAAATATTCTAAACGGCTATCTATTGCCAGTTGCTTTTGATTGAGCGTGATATTGCTCGATTTATTAATTTCGGTCCAAATAGAGCGGCTAAAGTAATCTTGGCAACGTAAATCATAATAACCAACAAGCTCAAACCGTACTTGGTTGTAGTCTTGTACATACTTAGCATTGAGTTTTAGGCTATGGTTAACGGTATTTTTAACCACACTTAGTTGCTCATTTATGGGCAGTACAGTGACTAAGTTTTCATTAAAATACACTTTTAAATGCGACACGTTAGCAATCAATGATGGCGAGTTTGTGTACGAAAAATTAAGCTGTAAATCGGTGCTTAATTTATCAATGCGGTTGGTAAAATCCACTCTTGAGTTGTTGTTTATGCCATCAAGCTTGTAGCCATCAAAGCCTAAAGCAGCAAAGTCTAATCTTAAACTAGACACGTTGGCGCTTTCTGGGTAGCCATTTATAAACACAGATTTATCGTGCATTGGCTCAATAGCACATGCTTTGTAAGCACTGCATGTTAAAAACAGTATTAGAAATGTATTAAGCAAATTTTTAATCATAATTATAATGCACTATTGGTTTTTTAGGGGTGAAAGAGTTTATATATACAACAATTTTTGTCATTAGTTTTACAAAGGGTTGTAATGGCTTAGGAGCATGAAACAATAAATTACTAAATCCTCTTAAACTTGTTTTTTGTACTTCTTTAAAGCTATATGAAGGGCGGTCATGACGAAAATTATTTTGCCAGTCAAGCCACGCATCCGCTCTTGAAAAGGTGCACTGTATAAATGCTTTTTGCTTTTCGAGCGAGAGATCTTTTAACGTTAAGCCTATTTGTTTGTTTCGGGTGTTACATACATACGTTGTAAACGAAAACTGTTTATTACCGCGGCTCATTAATAGCTCTATTTTGTCGTTTACTCGGCATAAATGAGCGTGCTCTGTTTCAATACCCACCCCATTATCAGAGTAATCGGTAATTTTAACTTTTAACGTATGCCCATTTGCTAAGCGCACGCCAGCCGGAAAGTTTGCCTTAATACGGTGTGACTGCCTTACTTGCCTAGCTTCTGCAGCAACGGCTACCGCAGCGCCTAAAATAATAATATTATAAATTGCCCAGCCCATGCTGATTAACAAAACGCCCACTTGGCTCGGATCGCCAAAGCCTAAGCGTAAAACACCTACAAGCATGCCAACTAAGTTTATGAGTAAAAGTACCAAGTAGGGTTTAGATATACCCCAATCGTAATGCTCTTTATCATTTAAGCCGCCTTTTTCTGTTACGTTAAACTTACCCTTATTAGGGTTTATTAGCGCAACGGTTGTCGGCTTTAATATGTACCAGGCAAGAACAGACTCATACACTTCCCCCCAAAAAGAGTAGCGATATTTACCCTGAATTCGTGAGTTGGTCGCTTTTATTTGTATGAGTGTAGGCACTACATAAATAAAAATAGCTAAAAACGGCGCATAAATAATGTAAGCATTAAAGTATATGAGCGCCAGTGGCGCGGTTAAAAATACAATACGCGGAATGCCCGATAAAAAGTGCAGCATGGCGTTTAAGTAGCACAGGCGCTGTGGTATATCGAGCCCTTTACCTAAAATTGGGTTATCGAGCCTAAATATTTGCGCCATACCCCGAGCCCAACGAATACGCTGGCCAATATGTGCAGAGAGGCTGTCGGTGGCAAGGCCTGCAGCTTGTGGGATATTTATATAAGCGGTTTTATAACCGGCACGTTGCATACGCAGAGCAGTGTGGGCATCTTCGGTTACCGTTTCAAATGCAAAGCCACCAATATTGTCGAGTGCTTCGCGTTTTAAAACAGCGCATGAGCCACAAAAAAAGGTGGCATCCCACATGTCATTACCATCTTGGATCAACCCATAAAAAAGCATGTTTTCATTAGGGATTTGGCTGTGGTTATTTAAATTACGCTCAAACGGGTCTGCTGAGAAAAAGTGATGCGGTGTTTGCACTAAACATACTTTGCTGTCTTTTAAAAATTGCCCCATGGTCATTTGTAAAAATGAGCGGGCAGGTACGTGGTCACAGTCAAAAATAGCAATGTAGTCGCCGTTAGTGTAGCGCATGGCGCTATTCATATTACCGGCTTTAGCGTGGTTATTATCGGGTCGTGTTAAATAACCCACCCCCACTTTTTGAGCAAATTCTTTAAACTCAGGACGTTTGCCATCATCAAGAATATAAACGTTGAGCTTATCAGCAGGCCAATCAATGCTCATAGCCGCAAGCGTGGTAGGTTGTACAACACTTAATGGTTCATTATAAGTAGGAATGTATACATCAACTGTTGGCCATAAGTCAGTGTTTTCTGGTAACGGAACAGGTTTACGCTCAAGGGGGTTTATAGTTTGAAAAAAGCCTAAAATGAGCACTAGCCACGCATAGGTTTCTGCCAGCAGCAAGCCTGCGCCTAATGTAAGCGCAATAGGGTCATCCCAATTGAGGGTTTCTGTGTAGCGCCACCATAAATAACGCGATGAAGTGGTTACCGATAGGGTGATCATTACAATCGTGGCCATTTGCCCTTTAACGCGCTTAAGCCCGTATGCCACTATCAAAATAAAACTAATAAACACGGCTTGCGCTTCTAGGCTAAACGGAATGGTTATAAAAATAGCCAGTAAAAACAATATAAAGGCAACAACCACATATTTTATTAGTTTATTTTGCCAAATCTTAGCGTCAGCCATGGTTTTAAAAGCACTTTTTTTAGAACCCTTAACGTTTTTTGATAACAAACGCTTTAGTAATCTACCTAGCTTTAAGTCAAACCAACGCAACTGTTTAAGTGAATAACTTACCCCATTATAAAACTGATTTGATAGCCGCTCCCTTACAGAGTTATTTTTAGGTTTGTATTTAAAAAATAACAAATAAACGCTTTGAATGATAAAGCGCAAAATATTTGAATAAATAAACGTGCGGTAGGGCAAGCGAAGATGCGGGTAGTAATCATACAAAACAAGTTCAAAGTTAATTTTGTGGTCTTTTATATTGATAAACAATGAACTAATCAGAGTAATAAAAGGCATTAAAAAGGCTTCTATTACGTTTACTTTGTGCTGGTTAAAATAACTATGAAACTTAAATAAAATATAACGTACAAGTTTTTCAGTAAAAATAATGCTTAACAGTAAATACAAAGTACTGTGTATTGGGCGCTTATAAAATAAAGAAAAGCTCATAACTACAGGGCTGATTTACTTACAAGCCAGCCGGCAAGTGTTTCAAAGTCATCGTTAGCAACACTGTAAGGTGCACAATTAAGCGCTACATTTCTATAGGCTGTAGACTCTTTAATTACTTCATCACTATTTATAAAAAAGGGCGCCATAAGCGGCAAGGTAGATTGCCATAAAGAAAACAGGTCAAACTCAAGTGTTGATGCAGAGTTATAACGATTGACTAAAAAGAAGTGTTTCCACTGGTTGTCAGTGTGTTTTAACGTTTGTAGTTTTTTATAAATTAAGCTGTGGCAAATAGCATCACAATTAACTATTTCAATCACTATGTCGTTTTTATCGAGCGGATAGTGGGTGATATCAATATGTGCAGGGCAATCAAAAAGAAGCCAAGCAGCATTGTTATAATCCAGTTTATTGCAATTGTTTATAAAATCGAATAACGCTGCGGTACTAACACTTTTATCGCCAAAAGGTAAAAACACTATGCCATCACTATCTTGATGAAAGTGCATCAAGGCTTCTTCAAAGTCCTGCTCGTTACTCCAGCCTTGGTTGTACTGCCAAGGCAGGCCAAAGTGCAGGCCCAAATCGCTTTTAGAGTCTAAATCTATAGTGATAACGTCAGAGCCCGACTTTTTTAATACGCAGGCTAAGTTGGCAACCATAGAAGTAGCGCCAGTGCCGCCTTTAATGCCTTTTAGAAAAACTCTTTGCAAAGGATTGTTTACCTGTCGTTTTAATTATCACTTACGTATTTACTGCTCGGTGTATTTCGTTCAGTAATGCGTATTTTTCTATTGTTTGTTTATTTTTTTGTTTATTAACAATTTCAACGTAATCTTCACTTTTGCCGCCAAAACGTCGTGCAAGGTTCTCAATGTCATTTGATGTTAAGGTTTCAGAGCTTTTTGTCGTTAAATTACGCATTGTTGCCTTTATGGTGAAGTTTATTATTTTTATTTAAAGTGGACAATATTTGTCTATTATATATAGAATAGCGGGTAAAACTAGTAAAAAAGTATTTTTTATAGGCTAAATTCAGTGCAAAACTTTAACATTTCAGGCTTGCAGTCCTCTGCTGCAGAGCTAAAACCTGCATCGTTATATGCAATTTTAGCCCCTTTAGACAATTTTGCTACTGAACTGGCATTACATGCAATTAATAAACCTTCGGCCACTGATATTTATATTGTTTCTTCTCAAATAGAAACATTTTTTGAAGGCCCTTTTAGCAATGCATTAAATCATGCATTTGACCAACACAAAGTGCATCCGTTTAGGTTTTCGGCAGATACACGCGACTGGCCAAAGCAACAAATAATTAACAATACGCTAAAAGAGCTAAATGCTTATAAACAGCTAAATAACGCTTTAGTCATTGTCCACTTTAGTACGACTGATTTAGCTTCATTGGATCAAAAGCAGCTGATTCAAAGTGTTCAGACCTATAAAAAATTTAGTACACAATCAGGAGCGACCGTCTTATTTTTAGTTTCTGGCCCTGAGGTGACTAACTATCGCTTTTTATTAAGGCGGTTAAATTCGGACCTCGACGGGTTGGTATATGTTGAAAATGATTCAACAGTGCGCGTACTAGAGTACGATTATTGGCATCACAGTACAGGTATCATCGCCTCTGTACAGTATCCATTAATGATTGAAAATGGCTGCTTTAAAGTGCAGCAAAATAGTATTACGGAACAACAAACCTCAACATTGGGTGTATTTGCAGATGAAGACGACGTGTGGATTGTACAAGGAGCTATTCCTGAAGGGACCAAGCTTCCTGCAAAATATAAAATAATAAAAGACAACAATGCGCTTTTTGCAAAAGGCCCTAAATTAGAGGCGGCAACATTGGTATTTGCAGTTTCGCGGTATACCGATTTAGGCCTGCTTGCCAAGCAATGCTTTGAGCTGAGAAAAAACTGTGGTCGCTGGCTTAAATTAGTGATTCAGAACTTTGATGGGGTGATCCGCCATCAAGATGAATGCTTATTTTTGACCTTAGGTGTTAATCTAATTTTGTATAGTTTTTCAGAGCCTTCTAGGTTGCTCTCACAGGTGCAGTCAATTCAAGGGTTTCAATTTTCAAGACCGTTACCGCCTTCTATTGAACATGTACTTCAATTTACCGAAAATACCTTTTCTAAAGGTTACTTGCCTTTTATAGAATTTACCAAACAGGTAGAAGTTCACAGCGACTCAGCTGTAAATTTAGGGGTAAGCGGGGTGTTGGTTAAATTAGAGCTTTTGCCTCGGATTGATCCAATTCACCCTTTGCATTTATTTCATATAAAGCGTGAGGGCGACGTATTCAGTTTGGTAGAAAACACCGTGTATTTGTATTTACATGCATGTCGCGAAAATGATGTAAACAATGCGATAAAGCACTTGTTTAAATTAGAAACAAACGATTTTTTTGCGCAGCAAAATATTATTTCCGATCATTTTTATATTCAGCAAGAATGTAAACAGCTTAGGCGTTATTATGCGGGCCAAGATATAACCGATTACTCTGCCCAATTAAAAGAGAATGAAAGCTATAAATTTTCGCAAAAAATAGATGCAAGTGTTGCAGCTGATTTAGAAACACCAGAGTTTACTAAAAACGAGCGCGCAGATGCTGTGCCGTTTAAAATGGCCATAAAGAGTAACGTATGAGTATTAATCAATTATTGATTACAGCAATTTTAGCGATGCTAGTTGGCGTATTTTTATGTATGTCGGGGTCGTTAATACTGAAAAAAATAAAAAAATACTATGCTCAGCTTACGTTTAAACATGAAGTACTCGAACCTTACAAACCAAATAGAATAAAGAAGGGTAAATAGTGAAATTATCAGGCTTAGGGGTGTGGAACCTCTATTTTTTAGTTAAGTTTGCACTTTTTTATTATGGTGCAATCGACTTTGGCTTATTAGCAAATGCAGCGCTGGCTGCTTTTTTTGCTATTTCTTACACGCACCCTTTACTAAATAAAGCCAAACATTGGTTAGGCGCAGTAATGGCCATTGTTTTATTTTATAAAGATTCGTGGTTGCCCCCTATAGACCGCTTAACACGCCAAGCTGGTAACGTGCAAGACTTTAGCTTTGGCTACTTTTTAGAGCTCATGGCGCGTGTTATTAATGTTGATATGTTATTGGCACTGTTTGTTATTACTGTGTGCTTTTGGTATTGCTCACAGTGGATACGCTTTACCACCGTAACAATAGTTGGGCTTATGTTTGTAGCTTGGCAGGGCACAAACAACGAGGATAATTTAATTACACAGCCAGTCGCGGCTAATAATGTTCAAACAGCAGCGCCTCGTGCACAAGCACAGGTGGTAACACAAGAAGCAAAATCGCCTGATCAGCAATTAAAAGAGTTTTATCAGCAGCAAAGTTTGCTAGCAAGCCAATTCCCTCAGCAATATAATGGCGAGTTATTTGATGTCATAGTACTAAATATTTGCTCGATGGCCGTGGCTGATCTAGAGGCTATTGGCGTAAGCCTAGATGATTTATATAGCGATTTTGATGTGGTGTTTTCTGATTTTAATTCGGCGACTTCGTACTCTGGGCCTGCTGCAATTCGCCTGCTACGAGCAAGTTGTGGTCAAACAAGCCAAACTGCCTTATTTGAAAATGCGCCAGAGCAGTGTCATTTGTTTAAAAATTTAGAAAACTTAGGTTACAAAAGCAATGTGGTTATGAACCACGACGGCCACTTTGATGAGTTTAAAGGTTTGGTGAAAAAGTTTGGTAAAATAGATGAGCAGCCTTACGATATAACTAACTTACCTGTAGCTCAATACGGGTTTGACAACAAACCTATTTACTCAGACGGGGCAGTACTAAACTCATGGTTAAATAAAAAAGGTGAAGACTGCGCGCCATGTGCTATGTATTACAACACCACCAGTTTGCATGATGGCAATCAACTAGCGAATCAAGCCCGCATGAGTAGCCTTGAAAGTTACCCAATTAGACATAAAAACTTATTTAACGATATTAACGGGTTTATTAAAAACCTAGAAAAACGTGGTCGTAATGTCATGCTGATGATAGTACCTGAACACGGCGCAGCATTAAAAGGCGATAAAGTGCAATTTGCTGGGCTTCGTGAGATACCAAGTCCAAGTATTGTATCTGTTCCGGTGGCGATTAAGTTTATTGGTAAAAATGTACAAAGCTATTCACAAACGCTTGTAAGCGAATCAACAAGTTACTTTGGTTTATCGGAGCTAATTAGTGGCGTGCTTAGCACAAACTTTTTTGCAGGTAATGGCAATATTGCCGACCTAGTTGATACGCTGCCTCGTGCACCTAAAGTAGCCGAAAACGCCGATACAATAATGATGTATGTTAATAAGCGCCCTTATATTCAATTAGATGGCGGAGACTGGACCCCATACCCGCAAAATTAATAGCATATATGCATAACCCCTTTTAAAACGCAGCTTACACGCTGCGTTTTTTAGTTTTAAGCTGCACGTTATTATAGTTTGATGTTTATAGGCGTGAGTTTACAGCGATAAAGGCGGTGGTTTGTCCAAATTTGTTTACAATTTACTGTATTGAATAACGGAGTTAGCGTATTATTCGGCTAATATAGTTTTTCCTTATTCGAGGATGTATGCGTCTAGATATTCATTGTGCCGACCGTGTAGGTATTGCCCAAGAGATCCTAAATATTTTAGTAAACTACGATGTTGACTTAAAAGGGATTGAGGTTGATTCGGTAAATTGCCGTATGTATGTAAGCTTTCCTGAAATTGAATTTGAGCAATTTCAAAAAATTATGCCTTCTATTCGTTTGATTGATGGCGTACATGATGTTCGCACAACCGCCTTTTTACCCTCTGAGCGAGAGCATAACGAATTAAATACACTGCTGCGTGCACTTCCCGATGGTGTTATTTCGATTGACGCAAAAGGGTGGGTACGTTTGTGTAACGACGCTGCCTGTAAAGACCTACAGTTGAGCGAAAAAGAAGTAGTAGGGGCCAATATTAATAACCTACTAAAAGGGTTTAACTTTACGCGTTGGTTAGAAGGCAAAGAAGTACTTGGACAAACAACCCGGGTAGATGTTGCAGGTGAAGACTTTATTGCCGATATTTTACCGATTGCCGTCCCGCAAGGAGGTGAAGGTGACGTGTTAGCTGGTGCGGTTATTAATATAAAATCGCAAAGCCGCCTTGGTCAGCAGGTCAGTGCCTTTAGACGTTACGGGCAAGAAAGCTTTGCAACTATTCATAACTTTAGTACTGCTATGCGCCGTGTAGTGCGCGAAGCACGCAAAATGTCGCAGCTAGAAGCCCCCATTTTAATAACCGGAGAAACAGGCACAGGTAAAGAGCTCCTTGCTCGTGCGTGCCACTATGCCTCTAATCGTTCGGTTAAGCCGTTTATTGCACTTTCGTGCGCATCTTTGCCTGATGATGTGGCTGAATCTGAATTATTTGGTTACGCCGGATATGAAGAAAACACCGCACCTAAACGCGGAGTACTAGAGCAAGCCGATGGCGGTACTGTGTTTTTAGATGAAGTTGGCGAAATGTCTACACAGCTACAAACAAAGCTGCTGCGCTTTTTACAAGACGGCACATTTAGAAAAGTGGGCGACGAAAACGAAGTAAAAGTAAACGTGCGTATTATTGCAGCCACACAAAAAGATTTACCCGCAATGGTGCAAGAGGGCGTATTTAGAGAAGACCTATACTATCGAATTAATGTACTCACATTAGAGATTGCACCACTGAGAGACCGTAAAGCTGATGTGGGCCCATTAGCCGAGCACTTTATTCAAAAGTACGCACAGCAAAACGGCCATGCAATTCCGCTTTTATCACAAGAGTGCTTACGCTTTTTACAAGAGTACCCGTGGCCAGGTAATGTGCGCCAGCTAGAAAATGCAATTTATCGGGCGGTGTCGTTACTTGATGATAGCGAGCTACGTGTAGAGCATTTGCAATTGCCCACCTTTACCCACGATTTAGGCTACTTAGAGTCAGATTTTGAAGGGTCGTTAGATCAAGCTGTAAAACGTTTTGAAGCAACCTTGCTACGCAAATTGTATCCGGCTTACCCAAGCTCAAGACAATTAGCTAAGCGTTTAGGGCTTAGCCACACTGCAGTGGCAAATAAACTAAGAGATTACGGTATTAATCGCAAAACTGTTAAAGTTTAATAGCCGCTTTACTGGGCACTAGCTCTTAGTGCCCATGTTTTTAGTAACCCCATCAATGGCGATAGTTTCTATGCCACTTTCATCAAAATTAATCACTATGCTTGCGTTATTACGAGTAAAAAAGTAACTGCGGCCATTCAGCTCAATCACGTAATTGCCTTTTACGGGGTCTTTAAATTGCTGCTTTTTTAAACTGACAGTATGTTTACCTATTTGCCAATCAAACGCTTCAATAAAGCCATTATTAAACTCTTGTACCCACACTTGGCTATCGTCTTTAGCTAAAGTGATTGCCACCGAGTATGAGTTAGGTAATTGCGACATATTGTAGCTTTTGCTACCTATCGAAAATTTACCAAGCTGCTGCCATGCAAAGCCAAAATTAAAGGTTTTTTCTATACCTGTTGGGTAAGTTACCGTACCTGGGCCTTTAATTGTAAAATCGGCCAGTGCACAGGTGCTAATGCATAATAAACTGGTTGTGAAAAGTGTCGCTAATTTATATTTCATACTATGACTTTTTTATATTTATAATTTGAGATTAAAACAGAACATTCGCCTTAACAAGTGGCTATGTTACACTGAGTTAACTTTATACTGGTAAGACCTTCTCGTGAACTTATATATTAGACTTCTTTTATTATTTTTTAAAATTAAGCGCAACCGCGACTACCAACAGTTACTTGATACGGTTGATATTGATTACAAAGCACTGCCAACAGACTGCGATATAAACCTGCATCTAACAAACTCGCGTTATTTGGCTATGATGGACTTGTCACGCACTTGGATGATTGAGCGAATTGGTCTATTAAAACAAGTAATGAAGCGCCGTTGGTTTCCTATTGTTAATGCTACAGCCATTACTTATATTCGCGATATTAAACCTATGCAGCGTTATACCATTAGTACCAAGCTGGTGGGGTGGGATCATAAATATTTTTACATTGAACAAAAGTTTCATTCTGCGCGTGGCCTGCACGCTATAGCGTATGTGCGCGGTGTGTTTAAAAACAAAAAAGGCATTGTCAGTATTGAAGAAATGCTTGAAGTAGCGGAGTTTGATGGTGTAGCGCCTATTTTGCCAAGTGAAATTATGCATTGGAAAGAAATGCTTGAGCAAAAAAAGGTGAATAACCTTCCTAAATAATTTTCATAAAATAAGGCCTTTCGGCCTTAAACACATAGAACATAGGCGCTGTAAACTTATTTAAAAACTGTACCTTACACCAAACATGGCAACGACAGGGTCAAGCTCAACGGTTGATGTAAGGGCTTTTGCACCGTTTGCATACACTGTGGCATCGGTATCTATATCAATCATTGACACCATGGCATGTAGCCCCCAATGTTGATCGATTTTATAGTTAGCGCCTACTTGTGCAATAAAGCCAAACGAATCATCGAGTTTTACTTCAACATCATCAGTGCCTAGGGTTGCTTTTAGCGCTTGTGAAGGCTGCTCGTCAAAAAAGGTGGTGTAATTTAACCCTACACCAATAAACGGGCGTAGCGCGTAACTTGTATCTAAAAAGTGGTATTGCGCAACCAATGATGGCGGAAGCTGTTTGATGTCGGCAATTTTATTGCCAGCTAACCCACCCGCGCCATTTACATCGTGCGAAAACGGCGTAGCGGCAATAAGCTCTACCACCCACTTATCGTTAAATGCATAATCGATTGTAATACCTAGCTGCGTGTCAGAGTCGCCTTTTAGACCCAGTGTTGGCGCTTCGTTAATTGCCGAGCTGCTGTTATCTGGATTTACATTAATAGCGCCAACATTAACGCTAAGGTTAGCGTGTGCCGCAGGGGTAATAGCAAGTAAAGAGGTAAGTAATGCAATGCTGATTTGGGTTTTCATGTTGTGCTCCAATAACTACTTTTTGATTGACGCCATTATTACAATCTCCGAGCGTTGAAAACCTGTTCTAGATCAAAGTTTCAAAAATGTTTGAAGTATGTGAACCCTTTTCTTGATTTAGATTAAAGTCAGTGCAAAAAGTATTTTAATTAATTGACACAGCTATGTATTTAACGGTCATCGCACTGTATTAACTTTGCCATTATTTGGTCATATTCTCGCGCTTTAATAATCTCTCTTATGGTTATTGAGTGTGTTGTTATGTCTGTTGCAAAAGTATCGCAAAACAGTGTAAGTAAGCCTTTAAGCGCGGTGGTAAAAAATACGCAAACGCTTATTAGGTTTGAGTCTGTAACGCCTAACCAAGGCGGTGCCATAGATTGGCTTAGCAATGAGTTAACTGCGCTTGGCTTTAACTGTGAGCAGTTTACTTGTGAAGGCGTTACCAATTTAATTGCCTACGTTAGTTTTGAACAAGAAGGACCTTGTGTTGCGTTTTCTGGGCATATTGATGTTGTGCCCGCAGAGTCGGGCAACTGGCTAAGCCCGCCTTTTGCTGGCAATATTATTAATAATGCCGTGTATGGTCGCGGCGCTGCCGATATGAAAGGCGGCGTGGCCGCTATGCTTGGTGCTACTAAGGCACTATTAAAAGAGACTAAAAATAAAAAAGGGCGTTTTTACTGGCTTATTACCTCCGATGAGGAAGGAGAGGCAGAATTTGGCTCAGAGGTAATAGCCGCGCGTTTAGCAAAAAATAATATACAGCTTGATGGCTGTATTGTTGGTGAGCCGACAAGCTCTACACACGTAGGCGATACAATTAAAAATGGTCGCCGAGGCGCTATTTCTTCTCGTATAAAAGTTCACGGCAAGGCCGGACATGTTGCCTACCCACAGAACACTATAAACGCTGCGCATATTGCGGGTAATATTGTAAATTGTTTAAGTAATTTAACATGGCCTGACGATGAGCCAAGCTCTAAGACCACCTTGCAAGTGACCGGCATTAATATAAATAATGTTGTTGATAATTTAGTGCCTAGTGAATGCGAAATTACCTTTAATGTGCGATATAGCCATGGTTATACAAGCAATGCAATAAAGCACTGTATATCAGCGGCGCTGAGTGAATACGCTCAGCACCTTGAGATTGAATGGGAGCGAGCGTGTGAGCCCTATTATACGCCACCAACAAACGGGTGGAGTTTATTGCAGCAGTTAGAGCACACCATTTATGCGCAAACAGGGAGTTACCCCATGTTAAGTACCAGTGGCGGTACTTCTGATGGGCGATTTTTTGCAAACCAGCATACCCAAGTTATTGAATGCGGCGTTAAAAATAGTACCATTCATCAGGTAAACGAGCATGTTCCGGTTGATGATTTACTTAAAATTGAGGCCATTTACACAGACTTATTAGCACGAATTTTTAGCCATAAATAGTAATCGCCCAATAAAAATAAACAGCGAGAATCACCTCGCTGTTTGTTTGAGTAGGGCGTGTTGATCTTTAATGATTGAGTTTGCAGCAGTATGTTTGGTTTTTAGGCAAGGCAGAGCCTATGAAGTGTGGTTATTCCCCATAAATAGGCGATAACGCAGCATAAATGCCAAACATGCGCTGCCCTTCGGGTTCTGCCTAGGGGCGATAAACTCTTTGTTGCTCGGTTTTTACTTAGCCCACTAGGTTACAAACCTCGCGCCGCGATTAAATCGCCCCTAGATTGAACAAATTTCAATCCGTAAAGTTCAACACGCCCTAACCTAAATAGCGCTTGGCTTTATTTTCTTTTACGTTTTGTAAATCTACCAGCACTAACCCATCAATACAGTTGTTAAAGTCGGGGTCGATACTAAAGCTTAAAAACTTTACGCCGCCAGGCTTGCACAGCTCAGTATATTGCTTAAATAGCGTAGGAACTTGTGCCCCCATATTGGCCAGTACATGTTTTAATTCTACAAAGTCTTCTTTTACATCGTTACCACTAAAAACAGTTTTACACTGAGTGAGTTGTTGCTCGCTTAATTTAAACTCGTTATTGGGGGTGGCGAGGTGTTGTTCTGATTTATAATAATGTTGATAGTAATGCACAAGCATGGCTTTTGCTTGTTCAGGTAAGGCGTTAGAAACGCTCACCGCGCCAAATAAGTAACGATATTGCGGGTAGTTTTTAATAAATGCGCCAATACCGTACCATAAGTAGTCTAAGCTTTTACGCCCCCAATATTTAGGTTGCACAAAGCTGCGGCCAAGTTCTATACCTTGCTCTAAATACGGTTTCATTGCTTGTGTGTAACTAAACAAACTATCGGTGTATAAGCCTTCTCGGCCATGTTTCTCTATTATTTCCTTTGCACAAGCAAGGCGATATGCCCCCACTAATTCTAGCTGCGTAGGATCCCATAGCACTAAGTGTTGGTAATCCATATCATATTTGTCGATGTCGCGGCGTTTCCCGCTGCCTTCACCTACCGCTCTAAAGGCAATTTCTCTCAGTCGTCCAAGCTCTCTAAACACTGGTGAGCTGCCAGTGTACTGATATAAATGAATATGCATGCCATCTTGTGTTTTGCCTAATAACTGACAACTCTCTATGGCTTTTTTAAGCTCTTTGCGGCACTCAGGTATTGCAATAGGGGTTTGGGTTTTAAGAGGAAGGGGCTTTTTAGTGGTAAGGCGATAAAGTTGCTTGCGAATGAGATTAACGATTTCTTTATCTTTTAAGTTTTCGATTAAATATGACTCAGGCGGAATGGAAGCACCAATTTCAAACTCTAATGACTTTTGTCGCTGCTTAAACATTTCTTTTACTAATAATAAGCTCGCAAGTGGTTTGTAAATCATTGAGGTGCCATAAAAAAGCGGGCTGTTTTTGGCCTTTATATAAATAGGTAAAATAGGGCTGTTTGCTTTTTTAGCCATGCGTAAAAAGCCACTGTTCCACTTGCAATCTTTAATACCGGTAGGGCTTAAACGCGAGACCTCTCCCGCAGGGAAAATAAGTAACGCACCTTCATCTTTTAAGTGTTTTTGTATATTACTTAATTCTTGTTTTTTACTGGTTCCCGATAAATTATCTACTGGCAACAGCAATGAATGCATAGGGGTGACCGACATTAGCATGCGATTGGCAACCACTTTTAAATCTTGCCTAACGCTGGAAAGTACTTTTATCAGCGCAAGTGCGTCGAGCGAGCCAATGGGGTGGTTAGCCACAATAACTAACTTACCTTCGCTG
Organism: Pseudoalteromonas sp. GABNS16E; assembly: GCF_028598715.1. NCBI lineage: Bacteria > Pseudomonadati > Pseudomonadota > Gammaproteobacteria > Alteromonadales > Pseudoalteromonadaceae > Pseudoalteromonas > Pseudoalteromonas sp. GABNS16E. The sequence continues at coordinate 38,402 of NZ_JAQREZ010000017.1, read as the reverse complement.
GGTATGTTTTCAATTTGTTTTGGTTTGTAGCGGGTATCAAAGTCAAGCTCATCAAGCACTTGTTCAACAAACTCTAGCCCTTGTAAATGGGGGTAAGCATCGCCAAAGGCGACAAATTCTTGTTCATGTAATAAGTAGCCAAGCCCCTTTTTAACTAAACCTTTTACTTTAGGGGAGTTCTCTAATTGTGGTAAGTTTGCTGCTATTACTTTATCAACGCTTATCATATTAACCTCATTTACAATTTGGCCTATTCGCCATCCTGTTTAGAGTAAAAAAAGGGTGTGACATTTACTTTGCAGTTGTGTGACTTTTTAAAGAGCACATAACGAGCTGCTCAGTTGTTTATTAGTGTAGATAAAATTTATTCAATAAAATTAGGAGTTTCTATGTCGGTATTAGTAGCCATTACCGGGCGAGATAATACAAAGCTAATTGCAAAGCTAAAAGAGCTATTACCCAATGAAGAGATAATGCAATGGCCAGAGTGTAAAAAGCTCAACAATGTAGAGTTTGTATTAGCCTGGAATGCACCAGATGATTTGTGGCAGCAATTACCTAACTTAAAAGCGGTGTCATCGTTTGGGGCGGGTGTAGATAGTATTAATATGTCTTTATTGCCTAAAGAAGTAGACGTGGTTCGCATTGTTGATACTGAGCTTGCTCAAGATATGGCAGAGTACGTACTAGGCCATGTATTTGCGCACAAGCTGCGATTAAAAGAGTATTTTGTTAAGCAATCACAATGCAATTATAAACCTAAGCGCGCATATAAATATAATCACGTGGGTATTTTAGGCTTTGGTGAGCTAGGTAAAGCGTGCGCCAAAAAACTAACCCTGAATGGCTTTACGGTAAGCGCTTGGTCAAAAACTGAAAAAAGTGATGAGCAGGTGCATTTATATTCTCAGCAGCAAGGCCTTAATGAAATGCTGCCCACAATTGACTACTTGGTATGTCTACTGCCGCTAACAAAAGATACTAAGGGTATTATTAATGCCGATTTATTAGCTAAGTTACCGGCCCATGCGTGTGTAATTAACGTTGCCAGAGGAGAGCACCTAGTAGAGCAAGATTTAATAAACGCACTTAATAGTGAAATGTTAAGGGCTGCCACGCTCGATGTATTTACCCAAGAGCCGCTACCGCACGACCACCCATTTTGGCATAACGCTAAAATAACGATTACACCACACTGCGCCGCGTTATCTGATTTAAATAGCGTAACAGCGCAAATTGCAGAAAATATTAATCGCCTAAAAAGCGGCCTTACATTGAATAATCGTGTTAATAGAACAAAAGGTTATTAATAGATAGCAAAACAGTTTAACAAACAGCTTGTTAACATTTGTAATTTTAATTATTGTGAAGCTTAGTCACTAAAATAAAAATAATAAGAGTAACGTATGAAATCAAGTCAAGGCGGAGTAAAACTAAGTTTAGTAGTGGTTTCTATTATAGTGCTAGGCGTGTCTGCTTGGTTTAACCAAGCAAGTGCCGATCAAGTGCCACAAAGTGAAACTTCACAAAGTGAATAGGCGTATTTGTAGGCACATTATAAAAAGTGGGCTCTGTTAATTTGTTTTTGGCTTAATAAAGCCAGATCATTAAAGAGTACCCACCTTTCATTAGGTCATTTAATTACTAAAGTGCGCTTCGTTACTGGTATTTAGTAAAATAAGTTAATTAGTACCGTTTAGCATGGATCTCTCGGTTTTCATGCTTTTTCTCATCACTTTTTTTAAGCAACACATACGTTGCGCCACTGCCACCATGGTGCTTTAAAGCGGTATGATACGCTAGTACCGCAGGTAGAGCCTGTAGCCACTTATTAACATAGCTCTTTAGTATACCGGGCTTAGCTTTATTTTTTATACCAATGCCATGGCGAACTAGTACAACGCGAATGTTTCGCTGGTGGCAATCAGTAATAAAGTTAAATAATGTTGTGCGTGCGTTTTTAAGTAATTGGCCATGCAAATCTAAAGTGGCATCAACTTGGTATTTAGCTAAGCGTAAGTTTTTAAATACTGCGCTTTGTACGCCATCTTTTTTAAAACTGAGTAATGCATGCGGGTCTAAAAGCTCTACATGCTCAGATTGTAAGTAATTTTCGTCATTCGCAAGGCTAAGCTCGGCAGCTTTGCGTTTTTCTTGTTGGGCAAGGGTGGCACTGAGATTACTTGCAAGGGGAGTTACAGTATCGTGGTTTATAGGCTTTACATCTTCCATAGAAGATAAAAATAAATCGAAATCAGATAAAGACATAGTAAGACCTAAATGAGGATTAATACGAGATAAATTTTATCTTAGTTCAATCTGTTCCCCAAGCCTTTTAATTTTTTCAAATAAAAAAGCCCAGCAAGGCTGGGCTATAAAATATTCTAAGGGGAAATGTTAACTCTGCGTTACATTAAATTGTCCAAACGTATATACTTTGAACAAGTAAAATGTATTGATCAACACTAAACTCATATTCGAAATAACACTCGACGACATTAAATCCAAGCTAAAAGACAAAAATAACAGACCACATGCACTAATCGCTGCAACACGCAGTATTGTTATGTGGTTAATAAAGAATGCACCTAAACCTAGTGCAAGTAATACAGTGTTTAAAAGCCAATCTAGCTCGTTTAGCATGGTCGTTTCAATAGTTCAGTTGTTGAAAAAAGGAGCGCCATTATGTTGATCTTTTGCACACCTTTCAACCAAGTAATTTTAAATTTTCAGATTAGTTTTTTTAATGCTAAATATAGCTAGCTAGTGCTGCAAAAAAGCCATTATTTTTTATTAGTTGGTACTTTTGACAGCTTTGCGGCGCCTTCATATCTGCGCATAAATAAAGGGCATTACGCTTCTCGTCTAGCTGCGGGTGTAAGTTTGAATCAAGTAATGTGCGGCCATATCCAAAGACCCCTGGCCAATAAATACTTTCGCTCACTAACCCTAATTTTTTATAGGTGAGCAAAGTTGGTTTTGGAAAAATAATGGCTACAGCAAAAATGATAGCCAGCGTAATAAGTAACCCTTTTTTAGACTTTACAGGCTGCTCCGCTGGGGTTGATGTTGGGTTAGCTGAAGATTGCGGTGCTGTTTGCGGCCTATTGCGGGGCTTTTTTACAGGGGTTTTTCTTTTTTGTGGTGTTTTACCAAGCAATGATTGTTTTTTTGTGTTGTTTGACATAAAGCAAATCTGGCCTTTTGAGCGTAGGTCTCTATAATAAAATGATTAAATATCTAATTATATAATAACTTATACAATGCTTTTAGCCTACGAGGAAGATACATGGATACGCAGCTATCAATTTTAATAGTAGATGATGTTAGCACAGTGCGTAGTTTTTTGAGCCAAACGCTCATGCACTTAGGAATAGAAAACGTTAAAGAGGCTTCAACGGCTAAACAATGCATTAGCGAATGCCAAGCAGCTAATTACAATATGATTTTTTTAGATATTGAACTGCCTGACGGCGATGGTAAAGAGTTAATCGCGCAAATTAATGATATTAACCCTGAAACTAATGTGGTGATGGTGTCGGCCCATTCAGCAGTAGAAAATGTTAAAGAAGCCATTGATAAAGGTGCTAAAGGATTTGTGGTTAAGCCATTTACGCCTAAAAAAATTGCGGCCATGTTGAAAAAGTTTTATCCCGATTTGGAAAACGTTTAACCAGCTTTAATAGTAATGCGTTAAATTAGCTTAAAGTTTAGCGGATTGCTAAATACCAAATTTAGATATAAAAAAACCGGCCTAGGCCGGTTTTTTAATCATAAAACAAATTATAGCGCTTTAATTTTAGCTGCTAAACGGCTCTTATGACGAGCTGCTTTGTTTTTATGAATTAGACCCTTAGTTGCGTAACGGTCTAGGATAGGTGTAGCAACAGAGAAAGCTTGCTGTGCAGCTTCTTTATCGCCAGCTTCAATAGCAGCGGTTACTTTTTTGAAGTAAGTACGCATCATTGAACGACGGCTTGCGTTGTGCTGACGGTTTTTTTCGCTAGTGATAGCGCGTTTTTTTGCAGACTTGATGTTAGCCAAGGTTTGCTCCTAACAATCTTAAATAAAGCTTAAATTAAAGGCCGTGGAATATGCCTGTTTTTATCATGAATGTCAATTTAAATTTAACAACTCAAGAAAAACTGCTCCTTATAACGAACATCAATTTGCCGCTTTAGCAGTTAATATTGCTATTGTAACAAAGCACAGACGCCCAGCCTAGTGCTTTAAAGCGATTTATAAAAAAGACTGTGGCATAATTGCGCTAACTAAAGGTTTTTAAGTAGGTTTAAGGTGTCAAAAGGATTATTTCGCTCCGGTATGATTGTAAGTTGTATGACAATGATATCGCGTATTTTAGGGTTAGTACGAGACGCTGTCGTTGCAAACTTATTAGGTGCTAGTGCAGCTGCTGATGTTTTTTTGTTTGCTAACCGTATTCCCAATTTTTTACGCCGTCTATTTGCAGAGGGGGCCTTTGCTCAGGCATTTGTGCCTGTACTTAGTGAAATTAAAGAACACCATGGCGATGATAAAGTTAAGTTATTTGTAGCACAGGCTGCCGGTACGCTGGGCACTATTTTGCTTTGTGTGACTATTTTTGGCGTTATTGCCTCGCCTATTATTGCCGCGTTATTTGGTACTGGCTGGTTTATAGATTGGTGGCAAGGTGGCCCTAATGCAGAAAAGTTTGTGCTGGCAAGCTCATTATTAAAGTTAACCTTTCCGTATTTGTTATTTGTTAGTTTGGTAGCACTTAGCGGTGCGGTAATGAATGTGTATAACCGTTTTGCAGTGGCTGCTTTTACGCCCGTATTACTTAATGTTTCAATTATTACCTGCGCCATTTTATTGCACGACAAATTTAGCGTGGGGGCGTATGCGTTAGCTATTGGTGTATTTGTGGGCGGAGTGGTGCAATTGTTGTTTCAGTTACCATTTTTATACCGAGCAAAAATGCTGGCACGTCCTCGCTGGGCGTGGCAAGACGAGAACGTTAAAAAAGTGCGTAAGCTTATGCTACCGGCATTATTTGGTGTTTCAATAAGCCAAATTAACCTCCTGCTCGACACCATGATTGCCTCGCTATTAATGACGGGCTCTATCGCATGGCTTTATTACTCAGATAGGTTAATTGAGTTTCCACTTGGTTTATTTGGTATTGGTATTGCCACTGTTATTTTACCTGCACTTTCTAAATTACATAGCAGTAAAAAGCTCAGTGATTTTCAGCATACGTTAGATTGGGGTGTGCGTTTTGTGATTTTTTTAGGCATACCCGCCATGGTTGGTTTAATGATTATAAGCCCGCTTATCATTACTGTGTTATTTGATCACGGCGCATTTAAAGACGCTGATGTTGATCATGTTAAAGCGGTAAGCCTAGGGGTGGTTGCCTACTCGGTAGGGTTAGTTAGCTTTATGCTTATTAAAGTATTAGCGCCGGGTTTTTACTCGCGCCAAGATACCAAAACACCTGTGCGCATTGGTATTATTACGCTGGTGCTTAATATGGTATTTAATATTATGTTAGCCCCGTTTATAGGATATTTAGGGCTTGCTTTAGCAACGTCTATGTCGGCCAGCTGCAATGCTTTTTTACTTTACAGGCAACTTAAAAAAGAAAACGTGTATCAGTTCTCTGCAATGAGCCTGCGCTTTAGCGTAAAGTGCATAGTGGCAAGCTTGGTAATGGGCGCTCTAACGTGGTACGTCAGCAGCCGTTATTATTGGGCTACATGGCATTTTTCTGAGCAAGTAATGTTGTTAATTGCATTGCTAGTAATTGCTGCAATAAGTTACTTTGCGGTGCTGTTTTTACTTGGTGTAAGACTAAATACGATAAAAAGTGTAGCAACTACTGAATCAAACTAAAAAAAAGATTATAATCGGCAGCCCTGTGGTTTTGAACGATTTTAAAGTCGTTAATAATACTCGCTGAAAAAGGCATTAGGTGGCATGGAGTTAATTAGAGGTATACACAATATTCGAGCGCAACATTATGGTTGTGTGTTGACTATTGGTAATTTTGACGGTGTGCATTTAGGCCATGGCGAAGTGTTAAAAGGGCTGTTAGCGGATGCCAAAGCACATAACTTACCCAGTACTGTGATGTTATTTGAGCCGCAGCCGCAAGAGTTTTTTGCTAAAAACAATGCGCCAGCTCGACTTACTCGGTTACGCGACAAACTCAGATTACTAAGTAACTTAGGTATTGAGCGGGTTATTTGTATTAGCTTTAACCAACAATTTGCCAATATGCACGCTGAGCAATTTGTTAGTGATATTTTAATTAAAAAGCTAGGCGTTAAAGCACTCACAGTAGGTGATGATTTTAAATTTGGTAAACAGCGCCAAGGGAATTTTAATTTACTGCTCAGTATGGGCAAACAAGCGGGCATGGATGTAAAAAGCACCGCGAGTTTTCGCCAATTAAATGCTAGAGTAAGCAGCACACTAATACGTGAAGCATTAGCCGCAGGCGACTTAGAAAATGCTAAGTTAATGCTAGGGCATAATTATGCTATTTCAGGGCGTGTAATACATGGTTGGAAAAGAGGGCGAGAGCTTGGTTTTCGAACTGCAAATATAGCGCTTAAACGCCAAGTTTGCCCTGTAAATGGGGTGTTTGCCGTAAAAGCAAACATTGCCGGGAAACACGTTTATGGGGTAGCCAATATTGGTAACAAGCCCACTTTTAATGGAACTCGTGCTTTGTTAGAAGTTCATCTTTTTGACTTTGCACAAGATATATATGGACAGTTTATGCACGTGGAGTTAATAAAAAAACTTCGCGATGAGAAAAAATTCGAGACATTAACACAGTTAACGGCACAAATTGCAACCGATGTTGCCGCCGCAAAACAGTGTTTTGGTTTAAATTAGGTAGCCGATAGATACGGAAAGTAGGATTAATGAGCGACTACAAACATACTTTGAATTTACCGGAAACACAGTTTCCAATGCGTGGCAATTTGGCACAACGTGAACCAAAAATGCTTAAAGCATGGTATGAAGACGACCTGTACGGTCAAATTCGCAGCGCTAAAAAAGGTAAAAAGACCTTTATTTTGCATGACGGCCCTCCGTATGCAAACGGCGATATCCATTTAGGCCACTCAGTAAATAAAATTTTAAAAGACATAATTGTTAAGTCTAAAACTTTATCTGACTTTGATGCACCTTATGTGCCTGGTTGGGACTGTCATGGTTTGCCAATTGAGTTAATGGTTGAGAAAAAAGTAGGCAAGCCTGGCGTTAAAGTAACCGCGAGCGAGTTTCGTGAAAAATGCCGTGCTTACGCTAAAAAGCAAGTTGAAGGTCAAAAAGTAGACTTTAAACGTTTAGGTGTGTTTGGCGATTGGGACAAACCTTACTTAACAATGAACTATGACTTTGAAGCAAACGCTATTCGCGTGCTTGGTCGTATTATTAAAAATGGCCACCTTCATAAAGGTGCAAAGCCTGTGCATTGGTGTACAGACTGTGGCTCTGCATTAGCAGAGGCAGAAGTAGAGTACCAAGATAAGCAATCTCCAGCGATTGACGTACGTTTTACATTTGCAGATCAAGACGCAGTTGTTAACGCCTTTGATTTAGCCGATGGCCATAAAGGCCAAGGCAGTGTAGGTACTGTTATTTGGACTACAACACCGTGGACCTTACCCGCTAACCGTGCGGTAGCAGTGCATGCAGATTTAGAGTACGCCTTAGTACAAGTAGATGATGAAGGCTCACAGCAACGTTTAATTTTAGGCTCAGAGCTTGTTAAAGATGCAATGGACCGTTATGGCTTTAATCATTTCCACGTACTAGGTTATGTTAAAGGTGCAGCACTTGAACACTTACACGTTGCTCACCCATTTTACGATTTTGATGTACCGGTAATTGTAGCTGACCACGTTACTACTGACTCAGGTACGGGTGTGGTACATACCGCGCCAGGCCATGGTCAAGAAGATTTCGCGGCAGGCTTAAATTACAATCTTGAAGTAGCAAACCCTGTGGGCGCGAATGGCGTTTACCTGCCTGGTACAGAATTATTTGCTGGTCAGCATGTATTTAAAGCAAATGCCAGTGTAATTGAGGTACTAACAGAGCGCGGTGCTTTAATGCATCATCATGCGCTTACGCATAGCTACCCGCATTGTTGGCGCCACAAAACGCCTATTATTTTCCGTGCTACACCGCAGTGGTTTGTAAGCATGGATCAGGCTAACTTACGTCAAGACTCGTTAAGCGAAATTAAAAACACCCAATGGTTGCCAGAGTGGGGCGAAAGCCGCATTGCGAACATGGTTGAAGGTCGCCCAGATTGGTGTATTTCACGCCAACGTACTTGGGGTGTGCCAATTGCTTTATTTGTTGATAAAGACACTGGTGCTTTACACCCAAATACGCAAGCGCTTATTGAGCAAGCTGCAGAGCTGGTAGAAAAATCAGGCATTCAAGCATGGTATGACCTAGAGCCTGCCACCTTGTTAGGCGAAGAAGATGCCAAGCAATACATGAAAGTACAAGATACGTTAGATGTATGGTTTGATTCGGGCGTAACACATGCGTGTGTTGTTGATGCACGTGAAGAGTTAGCTGGCCCAGCCGATTTATACCTAGAAGGTTCTGATCAGCACCGTGGTTGGTTTATGTCATCAATGATGACCTCAGTTGCTATTAACGGTCACGCACCTTACAAGCAAGTACTAACGCACGGCTTTACCGTAGATGAAAACGGCCGCAAAATGTCAAAATCGTTAGGCAACGTTATTTCACCACAAAACGTGATGAATAAACTTGGCGCTGACATTTTACGTTTATGGGTAGCTTCTACCGATTACACCGCCGAAATGACGGTATCGGATGAAATATTTAAACGCTCTGCAGATCGTTACCGCCGTATTCGTAACACTAGCCGTTACTTGTTAGCTAACTTAAGTGGTTTTGATCCAAAAACAGACCAAGTTGCTGTTGATGATATGGTTGAGCTTGATAAGTGGATTGTTGGCCGTGCAGCCCAATTACAAGAAGAAATTTTAGCAGCTTACGATAGCTACCAAATGCTATTAGTAACGCAAAAGCTAATGAACTTCTGTACAGGTGAGCTTGGTTCGTTCTACTTGGATGTAATTAAAGACCGCCAGTACACAGCAAAAAGCGACAGTCATGCACGTCGTTCTTGTCAAACTGCGCTTTATCATATTGCTGAAGCAATGACTCGTTGGATGGCACCAATTATGAGCTTTACAGCTCAAGAAATTTGGGAAGCATTACCGGGCGAGCGTAGCGATTACGTATTTACATCGGTATGGTACGACGGTTTACACGCACCGACAAACAGCCAATTTAGCAACGATGACTGGCAAGCGATTCTAAATGTACGTGACGAAGTAAACCGCGTACTAGAAGCAGCCCGTAAAGAAGAAGTAATTGGCGCAACGTTACAAGCAAGCGTTAACTTATACGCCGAAAAAGCACTGGCTGATAAGTTAGCAGCATTAGGTGATGAACTACGTTTTGTATTACTAACGTCTGCGGTCACTGTATCTGCAGTAGATAGCCAGCCAAGTGATACACAAACAACTGAAATTGAAGGTTTGTACATTAGCGTAGCAGCTACAGATGCAACTAAATGTGAGCGTTGTTGGCATTACAGCGATGATGTAGGTTCAGAGCCTGCACACCCTGAAATTTGTGGTCGTTGTGTAAGCAATGTTGACGGCGAAGGTGAAAAGCGTCAATTCGCTTAGGAGCTTTACTCAGTGAGCAAACTAGCCCAAAAAAGTGGTTTAGTGTGGCTTTGGTTAAGTCTATTACTGCTTGTAATAGACTTTGCCACTAAAACACTTGTTGTAAATACCATGGCTTATCAAGAGTCGATTAATTTACTGCCTGTTTTTAGTATTACCTACGTACATAACTATGGAGCGGCCTACAGCTTTTTAAGTGAAGCGGGTGGCTGGCAACGTTGGTTTTTAAGTTTTATTGCCATTGCTATTAGTGCGCTATTAGTGTGGTGGTTAAAGCGTTTACCAGCGACAAATAAAATATTATGTAGTGCTTATGCGTTAGTGCTTGCTGGCGCTATTGGTAATTTATATGACCGTGTTGCTTATGGTTATGTAATTGACTTTATACATGTGTTTTATAAAAACTCGCATTTTCCAGTATTTAATATTGCCGACTGTGCAATTTGTATTGGTGCCGCATTATTATTATTTGATGCCTTTACAGGCGAAAGTCCGAAGGAGCATAAAGCATGAGCCAAGCTGTAATTGGTGATAACTCAGAGGTTATTTTTCACTTTTCTATTAAACTAGAAGATGGCTCTGCCGCAGACTCAACCAAGGTGCATAATAAACCAGCCAAGTTAACGATGGGTGATGGCAGCTTAACGGCTAATTTTGAAAAGTGCTTACTAGGTTTAAGTGCAGGCGAAAGCAAAACGTTTGAGTTAGAACCAGAAGACGCCTTTGGCCAACCTAATCCAGATAATATTTACTATGTAGAACGCAGTAAATTTGGTGCAGAAACGCCAGCTAAAGTCGGCGCAATTATTGCCTTTACTCAGCCAGATGGTACTGAGCTGCCAGGACTGGTACGCGAAGTACAAGGTGAGTCCGTTACTATAGATTTTAATCATCCGTTAGCAGGTCAACGTTTAACGTTTGAAGTAGATATTATTGAGGTGCAAGGCTAATGGATATTTTATTAGCGAACCCGCGAGGCTTTTGTGCAGGGGTAGACCGTGCAATTAGCATAGTAGAGCGCGCTTTAGATATTTTTGAAAAGCCAATTTACGTACGCCACGAGGTCGTTCATAACCGCTACGTAGTAGATGGTTTAAAAAACCGTGGTGCCGTATTTGTTGAAGAGCTAGACCAAGTACCTGATGACAGCATTGTTATTTTTAGCGCCCACGGTGTATCGCAAGCAGTACGCTCAGAAGCTAAACGCCGCGATTTAAAAGTATTTGACGCAACATGCCCATTAGTTACTAAAGTGCATATGGAAGTAACGCGTGCGAGCCGTAAAGGTATTGAGTGTATTTTAATTGGTCACCATGGTCACCCAGAAGTTGAGGGTACTATGGGGCAGTATGACAATAACGACGGTGGTATTTACCTTGTAGAAACCGCAGAAGATGTTGCCAAACTTAACGTTAAAAATGCTGATAACCTATTTTATTGTAGCCAAACAACGCTCTCAGTAGATGACACTGCAGATGTAATTGATGCGCTGCGCGAAAAATTCCCAGCAATTGATGGCCCGCGAAAAGATGACATTTGCTATGCGACACAAAACCGTCAAGATGCTGTGCGTGATTTAGCAGACAAAGTAGATGTGTTATTAGTTGTGGGGGCAAAAAACAGCTCTAACTCTAATCGTTTACGTGAACTTGCAGATAAAATGGGCACAACCGCTTATTTAATCGATGATGCAACAAATGTTGAAGCACAGTGGTTTGGCGAAACTAACGCTGTGGGAGTAACTGCGGGGGCTTCTGCGCCAGAAGTGCTTGTACAACAAGTTATTGCACGCTTAAAAGAGCTAGGCGGCAAGCAGGTAGTTGAAAACCCTGGTGAAGAAGAGAATATCGTATTTGCGGTTCCTGTTGAGCTGCGTTAATCTATATAAATTAATTATTTAGATTACAAGGAGAGCCGTTATGAGCAAGTTGCCGCAAGGTGAAACATTGCTTTTTTCGGCTCTTTTTAATGAGCGCGGGGTACTTGCCACGCTTATTGTTACCCAAGTTGTTGCTACTATCTTAGCGTTTGCTCCTTTTGTTGAGGGGGATAGCTGGCAAAGCCTTGGCGTAATTAGTTTATTTTCTCATATGACCGTTTTGGTCAGTATTTCTGCTTTATACTCTTTTCGGGGGGTTTTACAAAAAAAGCCGCAAACCACCCAACTTTTTGCTTTTTTTATTTCCTTTTTAGTCAGTACCGCTCTATTTAGTGTGCTGTGTGCCCGCTACTTTTTAGATATTACAAATAATGAAACGAGTATTTATTTTGTATTACGAAACTGCTTAATTGTTTTTTTGATCACGGCTTTATTTGTACAGTTTTTACTGATTTATTTTGGAAAAGAGCAGCAAACAAAAGCGCTCTCGCGCGCGGAGCTTGATGCTTTGCAAGCCAGAATTCGCCCTCATTTTTTGTACAATAGCCTTAATACCGCCGCCGAGTTAACACATCATGATGCCGATGCTGCAGAGCAAGCAATACTTGCGCTTGCGGCGTTGTCGCAAGCGGCTATGCGCTCGGGACAGCGCGTTTCTCTCGAAGATGAGCTGACCTTATCAAAACAATATGTTGCGCTGGAAACTTGGCGCTTTGGCAGTCGTTTAAAGCTTAATTGGCAAGTGCCTGCTGATTTACCAGATATTAGTATTCCGTGCTTAACCCTTCAGCCGTTAATAGAAAATGCGGTGTGTCATGGGGTAGAGCCCAGTGAAACAGGGGCCGTTATTAGTGTAGAGCTACACGTCACAACAGGGTATTTAACATTGATTGTTTCTAACCCGATCACTCATAATGAGGCGTTAAAAAGACCAAATAACGGCATGGCACTTGAAAATATTCGCCAGCGATTGTTTATATATTACAAAGAAAAAGCCCAACTAACGATCACACAAAAAGAGGATGTATTTAGAGTAAAAGTGGTGATCCCTAAGCAGTTTGAGAACCCCCAATGAATGTTGTAATTATTGATGATGAACCGCTAGCTCGCGCTAGAATAAAGCGGCTACTGCAGCACAACGAGCATATTTTAGTTAAAGGCGAAGGTGATAACGGCGCGCAGGGGCTTGCCATTATCAAGCAGGTTCATCCCGATTTGGTTTTTTTAGACATAGATATGCCGGGTATTAATGGCCTAGAGGTAGCGCAGCAACTCAATACGCTGAGCGTGCCACCGGCAATAGTATTTGTAACGGCTTACCCCGAGCATGCACTTGATGCGCTACAGCTCAGTGCCGCAGGATACTTAGTAAAACCCGTTACTGAACAGGCATTAAATAAAGTGTTAGCACAAGCAGGGCGTTTAAATAAAGCGCATATGCAAAAGCAGCAATCTACAAAAATTAGTTATCAGCTTGGTGGCACAATAAAAAGTATTGAACTTGATCAAGTGTATTACTTTAATGCCCAAGAAAAATACACCAATATGGTATTTAAAGAGGGCGAGGCCCTAATTGAACAAAGCTTAAAACAACTTGAGCAACGCTTCCCAACGCAATTATTACGTATTCACAGAAACACGCTCATAAACAAACAAAAGCTTGTTGCCTTGCATACCCAAAGCCCTGGTGTACATAGCGTAGAACTAGCCGGATGTAAGGAGCAATTAAGCGTAAGTAGGCGAGAGCTAAAAACAGTAAAAAATGCGCTAAGTTAGAGCCTGTTATGTTTTAGGTTGAATTTTTAGTAGGTTGCTTGGCTTTTTAAGTAAGGCAGAGGCCGCTATTGAGCCCACTAAATTAGCAGCATTGCGCTGGAGTTAAATCGCCTCCAGATAGAGTAACTTTAATCATCAATTAGCTCAATTGGCTTGATGCTGTTAACCGTTTATCAACAAATTTAACCGCTTGTCCTAGTATATATTGCATCTACATTTTCAATGCATAAACTTATAATCAGATAAAATTTATTTGGTTTTTACTATGCATTCACCTCACAAAAAACCTCAAAAAGGCTTTACCTTAATTGAAGTGCTGATTGCGTTTATTATTTTAAGCTTTGGCTTATTAGGCGCTGTTGCACTGCAAGCAAAAGCTAAGCAGGCAAGCTTTGACTCTATGCAGCGCGCAGCCGCGGTGGCGTTAGGAAATGATATTATTCAGCGCATTAGAGCAAATGATACCATTGCATCTATTAAAAAGTATGGTGAGTCTGAAATAGATAGCAGCGGCGCACTTGCTACAACTGATTCTTCTTGTTTTGGAAAAACCTGTGATTCATCAGGGATAGTGGCTATGGATATAGTGCAATGGAAGCGAGCTATTCAAGCTCGTGAAAATACAGGAACTTTAGATGATGCTACAATATGTATCAATCAAACATTAGCAGCAGATACTGGAGGTAAAGGGTTTAACATTGAAGTAATCATATCATGGCAAGGTCGCCAAGAGTTTAATGCGAATGCAGTTACAAAAAAGGTTACTTGTGGTAGTGAAGCTAATAACAAACGCCGTTTAGTGGTTTTAACCAGTTATATATATGTGAGGAGTTAACATGAAGCAAAAAGGGTTTACTCTTGTAGAGGTTATGATTTCACTATTTATTGGCGGTTTGATTTTGGGCGGTGTCATGTTTACTTTTACCAGTATGAAAACAACTACGAAAGACACAATGTCAATAGGCGAGCTACAAGAGTCAGGTCGTTTAGCCATTAATATTATGCAGCGCGATATAGAGCAAGTGGGCTTTTGGGGAACTTATTACGATGATTCATTTACTGCAGCAAACACAACGGTTACCGCGACAGGGGTCGCAGATGATTGCTCAGAGGGAGATAATAACGGCAGCTTTCCAAGTTTAACCAGTAGTACTAGTAGTAATTTTCGTACTATTTATGCAAAAACGACTACCAGAAAAGATAACCTAAATTGCATAAAAGATGGCATTATTCCTGCCAATGATAAAGAGACCGATATACTTCAGCTCAAGTTTTTACAGGGTGATCCTCAATATGATGCTGTAGCAGGTACTAATACTACGAGCGATAAAATAAATTATTTTATCGCAGAACAAGAACAAGCACGCTTTGTAACCGGCAAATATATCCCGACAAATATCAATGCAACTATTTGGCCATACAGTCATCACGTTTATTATATTAAAGAAGAAGAATATTTAGTAAATAATCAAAAAATAAAAGTTCCCGCATTAAGACGAAAACGATTAGTAAATGGAAAAATGACCTCTGAAACGATAATGGAAGGGGTCGAAAATATGCGTTTTTTGTTTGGATTAGACACGAATAGCGACAGTCGAGTTGATACTTACAAAAGCCCCAGCACAATTACTGCTGCTGAATGGGAAAACCGCAAAGGTATTTTAACGGTGCAAGTTTTTTTATTAATCCGTGCACTTCAACCAGACTCTGGAATAAAACTTAAAAACCAAAAATATACTTTAGGTGAGGGAGCTGGGAAGCGAGAATTAAATTTTAATGATAACTATAGAAGAACAGTTTTTACTACAACTATTCGTTTAAGTAATGTTGGAGGTAATTTATGGAAAATCTAAAGTCTTTGCCAACCAAGCAGCAAGGTGTCGTGCTTATCACTGCATTAATAATGGTAATAGCTGTAACTGGTATCGCAGTTACCCTTATGAGTAGTAGTACGATTGATATTAAAATTACCAATGCAGCGCAAGAGCGAGAAGTTGCAGAAAATCAATTGATTGGCGAAGTGTTAAGAGTCATTGCGTCAGAAGCTAAAAAAGGGGCTGATAGTGACTTTTTTCTTACTCCAGATGAAACCGCCACAGATTCAGGTAAGCTTGATGGTGATGGTAATAAAATAATGATACCCGAGAAGGATATTACAGAGCCAGGACACGAAATGAAGAGCATAATGACGAATTTAAATAATGGTTCGCTAGAGCTTAATTGCCCTCGTAGTTATAGTTTTACAGCGGGTGTTTCATGCAATATGGTTCAAGTATCCACTACGATAGAATATGGCTCTAAAAGCAAGCATCAGTTAACTATTGTAACAGGTATAGCCCAAGAAATGGCCAGTACGGGTAAGGGGATTTAAGATGAAATTTAAACTTTATATCGTACTCGTTTTATTATTTACATCAGTAATTAATATGCATGTATACGCTGAGGATATTGAGCTTTATGTAAATAAAGATGCTAATTCAGATGAAAAACCGCGAGTACTATTAATTTTTGATACTTCCGGAAGCATGGCTTGGTCTTCAAGCACTGGGAGGAGCGATTGTTACGGTTCATGTGTTAGTCGGCTCGAAGCTGCTCAAGATGCTATGAGTAAAGTAGTCGATGATAATAAAGATTCAATCGATTTCGGATTAATGCGCTTTAATGGAACCAATGGTGGCTATGTATTAAATGGCATTGGTAGTTCGCCCGATTACATAAAAGAATCTATTAATGATCTGCCTGCAAGTGGGGGGACTCCATTAGCTGAAACACTGTGGGAGGCTTATTTATATATTACAGGAAAAGAGTTGAATTATGCTCTTCTGGTAGATCGAGATAAAAGAGATGCAGGTATCGAATCTGCAATTATTACCCAAGAACAAGTTCTAAAATGCGAAGATGTTGTTTACTACAACAAGAAGGGTAAAAAAAAGACTAAGAAAGTATGCAACTATGTTTTAGAAGATGTCGTTTCTAGTTACTCTTATATATCACCTTTTGCTGATAGTGTGGCTGAAGCTAAGCGCTGTGATAATTCAGTAAATATTATTTATATGACTGATGGAGACCCATCTTTGGGAAGTGATAATGACAGCGATATTGACATTAGCGTTGAGCATAATAAGTATTTTGGTCGTTATTTAACTACCGGTGATCGCTATTATTACAACATGCTGCATCAGCTTGCTAAAGTTATTCATGGAACAGGCGACACTATTGTTGATTTGTATCCATCTACTCCCGATATTAATGAAACAGGGCGTCTATATACCATCGGCTTTGGTTCTGGTATGACTGAAAAAGGTCAAAACTTATTAAAACTAGCTGCAACATTAGGTGGTGGTAAAAATTTACCTGCAACTACACCAGAAAAGCTTTCTGAAGCTTTAAACAATGCCGTAGCGGAGATCAGACAGGAAAACAGTACTTTTACAGCCCCTTCTGTAGCGAGTAATAATGTAGATCAAACGCGTAGTCGAGATGCCATATACTTGGGTATGTTTTACCCTGAAAAACATACTAGATGGCGTGGTAATCTAAAAAAACTGAAATTATCAGGTAACAAAGTTATTGATTCCAAGGATATAGAAGCGTTTGATAGTGATGGCCTTATCAAAACGAGTGCGCATACATTTTGGAGTGCTGATGGAACCCCCGATGGCAGCTCTGTAAAAGAGGGGGGAGTCAATGCAGCAATAATAAGCAGTGACAAAACTCGAAATATACTTACAAACGCAAATACGAATGCATTAATAGATTTTAGTCTTGATAAGATTAAAAATGCCTATGATACTAATAAAAAAGCAGCTCTTGTTTTTGATGTAAATGAATCTGACCTAAAAAATACTATAGACTGGGCGCGCGGAGTTGATGTTGATAATGAATTTTCATCATCAGCAGTGCGCGGTGATATATTTGGTGATCCACTTCACTCAAAGCCGGTTGCAATAGACTATGGTAACGGTGACATTCGTATTCTAATTGGCACTAATGCTGGTTTTTTGCATATGTTTAAAGACGATGATACGAACAATAAAGTTAGTGAAAGTTGGGCGTTTATCCCATCGGAATTATACAAAATTATTAAGCCGCTTCGAAAAAAAGAGAGTAGTAAAAAATACGGCATCGATGGACCTATTAGCGTTTATTTCAACAATCAAAGCCTAAATGGTGATGGTTTAAATGATGGAACTATTAACGCAACTAAAGGCGATCAAGTTTGGGCTGCGGTAGGTATGCGCAGAGGCGGTCGTAATTATTATGGTTTGGATATTACAAAGCCAGACTTTCCAAGTTTAATGTGGACTATTAAAGGTGGTGAAGGGGAATTTAAAAACCTTGGCCAAACGTGGTCTAAACCCCAAGTTGCTTATATAAAATCAAAAGGGAATACACCCCTTTTAATATTTGGGGCTGGTTATGATACCAATAAAGATTCGAATGATGCCGATAAGCCTAATATAAAAACTGAGGACGAAGTAGGTCGTGGTATTTATATTGTTAATGCAAAAACAGGCGAAAAAGTTTGGATTTTAGCACCTAAGGGAGATGCATCTAAGGATGCTGAATTTAATGGGAAATATAGTATTGCTGGCGATGTAACCTTATTAGATTCAGATTATGATGGCTATACAGACCGGATATATGCAGCAGATACCGGTGGAGGTATTTGGCGTATAGATATATCAGATGAAGGCAAATTTAGTCATTTTCAGTTAGCAGATCTTGGTAGTGATGCCGATAGGCGTTTTTTTTACAAGCCCGTAGTGGCGAGAACTATATTTAGTAAAGTAACTATAACCGATGATGGTGTAGTCACTCGATTAGATACACCTTATGATGCAATTGTGATTGGTAGTGGAAATCGTTCAAATCCTAATGGAGGAGGTACTGCTGATGAATTATTTATGATTAGAGATGAAAATACAGTTACGAAATCATTTGAAGGCATAGAGCCTATTGTTATCAAGCCTGCTGATTTAATGAACATGAATGATGACCCATTTGGTAGTGCGCTGAATAATAAAGCAAGTTTTATTGAATTAGAAGCCGAATTAGGCGGTGATTTTAAAGGGTGGCGTTATAAACTCGCTACTGGTGAAAAGTCGTTAGCTGCAGCAACTGTTGTTGGTGGGGTTGCTTATTTTACATCTTTTACTCCTACATTGGATTCATCAATTAAAAACCAATGTTCATTAAGTGGAGGAGGGGGCTCTCTTTACGCATTTCATTTGCACTACGGTACAAAAGTTTATGACGATCTGAAATTTGCTACAAGTACTGAGGTACCAGATACACCTCAACTTTATTTTGGTTCTTCATGTGCAGATAGTGATGATAATGGTAAGTGCGATGATGCTCCTGATGAGGAAGTAAAAAGTCAGTTTTACTTAATTGGCCCAGGGATTAAAGGTGAAAATGCTGAAAACCCGCTGCAACCACTTGAAATTACAGGCCCAGGATTAAAAGTTGTAGACGATAAAATACAACTTGTTAATGACAAAGCATTAGGGTTTGGATTTAAAACACAGCAAACGTATATATATAAGCGCGAAGAAAATGATGAAAATATACAGAACGAAGACGATTAAGGCGGCTTAAATGATAAAAAAACAACGTGGTTTTACCTTAATTGAGCTAATGATAGCCGTTGCTATCGTCGGCATAATCGCTGCAATTGCGCTGCCTAATTATACTGAATATGTCAAACGTGCTTCTCGCGCTGAAGCTGCTGCAGCATTATTAGATGCAGCAAATAAGCAAGAGCAGTATTATGTTGATAATAGGGAGTATACAGAGAAATTTACTGATTTAGGGCTACAAAGTAAAACTGAGAATGGACATTTTGAATTAACAATTAAAGTGACCGATACAAATTCTTTTACAATCACTGCAAAGCCTGTGGCAGGGGCGGTAAAAGATGATGATGATTGCACTGCGTTATCTATAACTGATATAGGTACTAAAGGCGCGCAAGGGGCAAAAACAAACGATGGAAATGATGTTGACTCCTGTTGGGGAAGATAAGTAGAGTTATTTTTTCTGGCATTTATCAGTTGATTTGATGCGAATTCTACCCGTTTGACTTACAGATAAAGCCAATCCTTCGAGATTGGCTTTATCGCTATTGGGGCAATATATAAAAGTCCCATTTTGAAAACCATTTAAAGAGCCATCGGGACGAAATGTAATAGCATTTCGAGGGTACTCTAAGGTATCAGCATCATGAACATTATCGAAAGTACTTAGGAGTAACTCATCATCATCTAGAGTCGTTGACTTATCTTTGTCAATAAACAATGACATTTGGCTATTCCATTCACCTTTTGTGCACTGACTTTCTTTTAGTGCACAAAGTGTTACGTAAGTCCCATTTTCAATTGCGTAAAGTCTACCGTAATTTATATTTCTGTGTAGGAGATTTATATGATTGTCTAAGCGATTTTTAGCTAAAAAATCGGGGTAAAACCACATAGATAACTGGCTTATAATGCTGACAATAGCCATCGATACCATTAGTTCAAGAAGCGTTACTCCTTTATTTTTTAATATAGATAATCTCATCCTTGAAGACCTGAGTTAATAAATGATTAACTCATTCTAGTAAATGAAACAAATATAACAAGTTAGGTTGCTGTTTTTTTAATCGCACGTTTCTTCAATATCACCACGATAAAAAGCTGTACCAGAGACAGATACGTTTAATGCTTTATTGTTTTTGTTATTACTATTAGGACAATAAATAAAACCGGTCAAATCATCTATTTTTGGGTCGTTAAGGTTCGTTGTAATGCGTCCGCTAGTATCAAAACGAAGGTAGCTATCGCCCGTAAATTTTATTTTGTCATTAGAAGGTATACTCGACATTACACGTATTAGGCTATCATTCGCACTATTATAGTTATCGTTATCATTAGTATCGATGAATAAGATTGCAGTGCTAGCTGAGCCCCAATCACTTTTGCATGTATGATTGGAGGTGCTGAGTGGCTTCGTACTGAGAACAGGACAGACAATTACAATTTCATCTGTACTGGCGGCTTGTGAGCGAGCAAAACTAATATTGCGCTTTAGTTCAAGCAAGAAGTTCTCAGCGCGGTTTTCCTCAAGCATATCGCTACTGTCCCAAAGAGCTATAGAGGCAATAATACCGACTATGGCTACTGCCACCATGAGCTCTAATAAAGTTAAACCGGTTTGGAATTTTTTCATATTATTTATACCTACTACATTTGTTATTATTATAGCTAGTTGAGAAAGATTTATAATTCAGACTTATAAATAATTATACCACGCTTGGTTGTTTTATCATCGAATTCAATTGCTTTGTTTGCTATGAACTCCATGATTGTCTAAAATCGAGGCAACTAAAGCTTTAATAAGTAGTGAGCATGAAAAAAATAGAAGCAATCATCAAACCGTTTAAGTTAGACGACGTACGCGAAGCCCTATCTGATGTAGGTATTACGGGTATGACTGTAAGTGAAGTAAAAGGTTTTGGTCGTCAAAAAGGTCACACAGAACTTTACCGTGGCGCTGAGTACATGGTGGATTTTTTACCTAAGGTAAAACTTGATATTGTGCTAACCGATGAAGATGTTGAGCGCGCTATAGAAGTAATAGTAAAAACAGCGCAAACAGGCAAAATTGGTGATGGTAAAATATTTGTCACAGATGTTGAGCGTGTAGTACGTATACGCACCGCAGAAGAAGACGAAGAAGCAATTTAATTATAGTAATAAGTGCATAAATAAAAAGGCTGCAAATAATGTTATTTGCAGCCTTTTTTTGTAAATACTATTTAATACCAATCAGCAATAATAATTAAGTATTTTAAGGGGCTAAGCCTCACGCAAAGTGCGTTAAAACGCTTGTTAAGAACACCTAAATAGCAATTTTCACTTACTAAACAATGCTTTTACCCCAAAGCAAATTACTTAATTAAATGAATTAATATCAATAATATTACTGTTTTTCAGCATGTTCTTCACGCGCTTCTTCAATTTCTTCAGCGATTTCTTGCGCTTTTTGCTTCGTTTTTTCGGTTAATTCACCGGCTGCTTCTTTGCTTTTTATCCATGCATCAACGGCAATCTCTTTGCCATCGTCGTACATGTCTAAGCCCATTGCTTTACTTTGTTCAAGCAGCTCATTTAATGACTCATCATTTTTAAGCTCTGTAGCTTTATCTTTTACATCGTTCCATGTATCACCAAGCTGCTCTTGCATTTGCGCGCTTTTATCTTTTGCATCTTCTTGTACTTCCTGAGCATCTTCACAGCCCGTTAGTGTAATTAAAGTGCCTAATAAAGCTAAACCTGCTAATTTGTTCATGTGCTATCTCTCCTTAGAGACAAATAATTAATTCCACTTAATAATAGAACAGCGAAGATGAACACACCTGTAACAACACGCTTAAATTTCAAATTAATGAATGAACACGATTGGCCGCTGCTGCATGAACTAGATCAAGACCCCGCGGTAATGAAATACATAAACCGAGGAACGCCTTCGACATTAAAACAAATTAAAGAAATAGGGATCCCCAGAATGCTTGCCTATAAAAATGCAAACAAAGGCTGGGGACTGTGGAAAATCACCCTTAAAAAAGAGGACTCTTTTATAGGGTGGGTGCTTGTTAGGCCTATGCACTTTTTTACTCAAACTCCCGATTTTACAAATATTGAAATAGGGTGGCGCTTTAAGCAATCTAGTTGGGGACAGGGTTATGCAACGGAGGCGGCTAGTGCATTATGTAACGCCTTAAAAATACAGCCAGAGATAAAAACACTATCGGCAATGGCACTGGCCGATAATAAAGCTTCAATTAGCGTCATGCAAAAGCTGGGATTTACCTGGGTTAAAAACTATATACACACTGATGAACAAGGCGATTTGGATGCCGTTTTATACGCAAAGGCGTTATAGCATACAAAAAATTACTTGTATAAACATTGACCTAACGTTCTGTGGTATGCATAAATGAGCCAAGCGAGATTCAAATAATAAAGTAAGGATGTTTTATGGGGTTATTTTTTCGACCAAGCCGGCTCATTGTTAAGAGTGTGTTGATTGCACAATTTTGTATATTTAGCGTGCAGGCGGAGCAAGTTACTAAAAGCGCTGTCGCAATGCCTGACTCGTTTAGTGCAGATACAGCACAAGCTATTTTAGAGCAAGGTGGAAATGCCGTTGATGCGGCTATTGCTGCGCAATTTGTATTAGCGGTAACGCTTCCCGAAGCCGGAAATATTGGCGGGGGAGGCTTTATGCTTATTCAAAAAGAGGGAAAAGGCGACTTTATAGACTATCGCGAAACCGCTCCCCAAGCAGCGCACAGAGATATGTATTTAGATGCCAAGGGCGATGTAATTAAAAACAAGTCAATTTATGGTATTCACGCAAGTGGTGTACCAGGGAGCGTAGCCGGTATGTGGCTGGCGCATCAAAAACACGGCACCTTAAAATGGCAAACATTAGTACAGCCAGCGGTTACCCTAGCAGAGCAAGGCTTTAAAGTGCCGCCCAAATTGGCTCAGGGGGTTGCACAATACATTGCTCATCTAGACAAACAAAATATAAATGTAAATTTTAAACACTATTTTGCAGATATAAAAGCAAATCAGGTTTTTAAACAGCCTGAGCTAGCCGCTACTTTAAAACGCATAAGAGATAACGGTCAAGACGGGTTTTATAAAGGCGAAACAGCCCGCATTATTGCCAACTTTATGCACCAGCACGGCGGCATTATTAACCAAACTGATTTGGCTAATTACACGGCTGTGTCGCGCACGCCGATTAAAGCTAACTGGAACGGTTATGAAGTATTAACCTCTCCACCGCCAAGCTCTGGCGGAATAGCTATTTTGCAGTGGCTAAAAATGTTTGAGCTTAAAAAAAGCGAAATGGGGCTGGTACATAACTCTACTCAATACGTGCATTTACTTGCTGAAATAGGTAAACGTGTGTTTGCCGATAGAGCTGAGTACTTGGGCGATCCGGACTTTTTTGATGTACCAGTGACTGAGCTTACTCATATTGATTACCTAAAAGCGCGCAGTAAAGATATTTCTTTAACAGCTATTTCAACGACCGAAAACATAAAACCAGGCCTCAAAGAAAGTGAGCAAACCACGCATTTTTCTATTATTGATAAAATGGGTAATGCGGTGGCCAATACCACAACGATTAATTTAAGCTTTGGTAGTGGTGTTGTGGTTGAAGGGGCAGGCTTTATATTAAATGACGAAATGGACGACTTTAGCGCTAAACCTGGGGTAATGAACGCCTTTGGTGCGCTCGGCGGTAAAGCCAATGAAATCCAGCCACAAAAGCGTATGCTTAGCTCAATGTCGCCAACCATACTGCTCAAAAACAACAGCGTTAAAATGGTCACAGGCTCGCCTGGGGGCACAACAATTATTAGCTCGGTGTATCAATCTATTTTAAATGCGGTTGAATTTAACATGGGCGCCAACGATATTGTTA
The DNA here is from genome assembly GCF_028598715.1 of Pseudoalteromonas sp. GABNS16E. Classification (NCBI taxonomy): domain Bacteria; kingdom Pseudomonadati; phylum Pseudomonadota; class Gammaproteobacteria; order Alteromonadales; family Pseudoalteromonadaceae; genus Pseudoalteromonas; species Pseudoalteromonas sp. GABNS16E. Next base: position 14,513 of record NZ_JAQREZ010000017.1, on the reverse strand, counting down.
ATAGCACGCGGTTTCATCATCAGTTATGGCCTAAAAACGTGATCAGAACACACGCACGGCTCAGTGAAAACACACAAGCTGAACTTATAAAAATGGGCTACACACTGGATGAGCGCCGCTTTGGCGATTTGCAGGTTATTGTAAATAAAGACGGTGAGTTACAAGCAGCTTCTCAGGCTACAGGCCGTGGTGAGTCTCGGGTATTTTAACATTTTTAACTAACCCCTTTAAGCTAAAGGGGTTAGTTTTGTTATTAACCAATAGCGGGTACTAATCCCAACATTTGCATAAATTGGGCGACAATAATTACAACGCCGCACAGCCCTGCCACCGCTAATCCCATATTACCACTTCGCACTTGGTATCCCGTTTGAGGGCCCGATTTACGCTGCTTATACACCATAGAAACCGGTAAAAATATTGCTAATACCACAAGGGCGATGGCTGCATAGCCTAGCGCCATTATAAATCCCTGAGGGTAAAATAACGCAAACCCTAAAGGGGGAATAAAAGTAATTAGTGCGGTTTTTATTCTTTCTGATTTGGTGTCGCCTTTATTAAATGCATCAGCAAAAAAATCAAATAACCCTAAGCTAACACCTAAAAAAGAGGTGGCCAATGCTAAGTCGGCAAACAGTGTAACAGCGCTTGTTACCTGCGGATTATGCGCAATATTTGCCACACTCTCTACAAAGCCTGTTAAGCCATTACTATTGAGTAAATCACTTTGCTGCATAATCCCTTGGCTAAGCAGTTGCCAAAAAATATAAATCACTAAAGGTAAAGCAGCCCCTGCAATCATTACCTTACGCAATACTTTTGTTTCCAGCCCCACATACTTAACAATTGACGGAATAGAGCCATGAAAACCAAATGAGGTAAAAATAACGGGTAAGGCAGATAAAATCAGCCCTTGCTCAACGGGCATTTCAAGTAAGTGCTTACCTTGTACATAGGGTGTAAGCATATAAAACAAGCTGCCTAATACTAAAATTTTAATCGTAAATAACACGCGGTTAAGTTTATCTACTTTACTGGTGCCTAAAGTAACCACGCTACCTATTACAATGGCCAAAACAATAGAGGCAATTTGGGGCGCTATGTTTATGCTCAAATCACTACTAATACGCGACTGCAACTGCGCGCCACCCCCGGCTATATAGGCTGCGCACAGGGCGTAAAACAAAAATATCATCGAAAAGTTAGCAACGTACTGGCCGCGTTTTCCTAACCAGCGCTTTGCTAAGGTGTTTAACGTTGCATCTCTAGGGGCGTATTGGTGGAGCTCTAGCATTAATAAAGCGGTGTAGGTCATCAATAACCAGCTGGCTATTATCAGTGCAAGCGCGGTATTAAATCCAAGCCCTGCAGAGGCAATTGGCAATGCCAGCATACCTGCGCCTATGGTGGTGCCTGCAACAATTAACATGCTGCCTATTGTTTTATTTTTAAGCACTTAACTATCCTAAAATGTGTGAGAGGCACTCAAGATATAACTAGTTACTTAAAACATAAATAGTTTTGCAATAAATGTCGGTAAATAATAATGTAACTATGAATTTACAGCTGTATTTAGACGTTTATATATGTACTGCGTATTACTTTCGCGCGTATAATTTACTTTAATAGGGTTTCTACCTCCTCAGTGCAAAGGAATGGCGTGTGCCAGTTAAATTATCTTATTTACTACTTGTCATTATTTGGTGTACTACGCCTCTAGGTATTGTATGGAGCAGTGAAACTGTAGCACCAACCCTCGCCGTTTTAATGCGCATGATTATAGGCTTATTTGTTGCTGGGTTAATTGTTGCTATAGCCAATATTCGTGTACCTTGGAGCAAAAACGCGTGCACGTTATATACATACTCCAGTTTGGGTATTTTTGGCGGTATGTCATTAAGTTACATGGCTGCTACCACAGTACCTTCAGGTATTATTTCATTAGTGTTTGGCCTTGCGCCTATTCTCTCTGGCTTTTTAGCACAAAGGTTACTTAATGAGCCTAAATTTAGTCCTATTAAATTAATAGCGCTGAGCTGTGCATTAATAGGCCTTTATTTTGTAAGTTATAACCAGCTACAAACCTCACAAACTCAGGGCATAGGGCTGATGTATGTGTTATTGGCGGTTACTTTATTTAGTCTCAGTGGGGTGATGATCAAACGTGTAAAAATTGCTATTCACCCTATGGCAACCACTTTTGGAGCGCTGGTTTTTGTTACTCCTTTATTTGGACTGTTGTGGTGGCTGGTAGATGGGCAAATAAGTATGGATTATTGGAGTGCTCGCTCGTTATGGAGTATTGTGTATTTAGGTATTTTTGGCTCGATTGTAGGGGCTCTAGCGTATTTTCATGTATTACAAAAGTTAAACGCCAGTACTGTAGCCTTAAGTAGTTTAATTACACCAAGTTTTGCATTAGCGCTAGGCGCATTACTTAATAACGAGCCTTTAAGTCAGGAGCTTATTATAGGAGCCATAATTATATTTTTGAGCCTAACGTTTTTTCAGTTTGGCGATAAGCTCATAAAGCGGCGCAGCAGTAGTTAGCAGTTTAGGGCGGTTACATTTTTGCTATTTGAATAATTAAACGACGGTTTTTATTTCGCCCTAAAATATTTTCGTTAGTATCAACAAAACGTTTTTCACCTAGGCCTGTGGTTTCTACTTTGCCCTCATCAACACCTAAGCTGACCATATAATCTTTTATAGCTTTAGCACGCTTACGCGATAAATCTAAGTTATTCCAACGGCCACCGTAGCTATCGGTATACGAATCAATACTTATAGACTCAATACTGGTATCATTTTTTAAATACTCAGCAATTTTATCTAAGCGCTTTTGCGACTCTTTAGTGAGCTTACTGCTATTTGATTGGTAGTTCATTACAGTAAATGAAATATCTTCAAAGCTGTATGGTAAAAGTTCATCGCGGCACTGTAAAAACGCCCAATAGGCTTGTTTAAAATTAACGCTTGAAATACCAACGGCAATTTTGTCGGCACTATTTTGCCAGTCCTGGTAGTAAAAGGTAGGATGAAACCCTTTTTCAAGTTCAGTTAGCATTTCCCATGCGGTTTTATTACCAAGCTCACCATCAAACTTTTTAAGTAACTTCATCGTGGTTATATCACGCGCGGGCAGGCCTGAACGCCATGCTGGTGGCACCGCCTTTAAACCGGCTATATCGTAATTGTCGGGGCGCACAACCATATCTAGATTAAAGGTTAGGTTTTTGTTTTTACTAGCCGATGCCTTAAATATGGCCTCACCGTAGTAGGGCACTTCGTGGTTTAATTGGCACTGTAAGCGCGTTGTTTTTATAACTTCCCAATTGGAGTTATCTTGATTTGCGCTGTATTGGCGCATAGCCGCTTGCGATGAATAACTCATCAAGGCGGTGCCAAGGCTTACGCTAATAAAAAACAACTTACACTTCATAAAACGCTCCGGTTAATCTACTAAGCCAATATTTTGGCGTACGGCTAAAGTAGGGCTCTATACCAACTTAATTAAAAACATAATCTTCGTATCGTATTAAATAGCCCGCTCACTGCGTTAAACTTACTGATGTAAAACAAAGCTATAAATAATTTTCGCCTTGTTATTGCGCTATTTTTTAAGCGCCATACTGGTATCCGTAATTTAATGCGATGGGGATTAATAACAGCCAATACAATTAGCAGTTATTTAAAAGCAAATAGCATGCCTACAATATATTAATTAAATAATTTATAAAGCCCTAGCCGAGTAGCCCCCAATTTTGACATAATAGTGAGCTTATCCTCATAAACCAAGAAGACTATGGCAAATACTGAGCAAACACTTTTCGCACAACGCTTTCGCGGCTTTTTTCCTGTTGTTATTGATGTAGAAACCGCCGGCTTTAATAAAGAAACCGACGCCCTACTTGAAATTGCCGTATCAATTTTAAAAATGGATGACGAAGGGTTACTCAGCATAGATCATACCGTTCATTTTCATGTAGAGCCTTTTGAAGGCGCTAATATTGAACAAGCCGCAATTGAATTTAACGGCATAGACCCGTTTAGCCCGTTGCGCGGCGCTGTACCAGAAGACGAAGCAATTAAAGAAATTTGTAAAGCAGTACGTAAAGCGCAAAAAGCTGCTGGGTGTCAACGCTCAGTTGTAGTGGCACATAATGCCGCTTTTGATCATGGCTTTTTAAATGCAGCCATTGAGCGTAACAATATTAAGCGTACGCCGTTTCATCCATTTGTGAGTTTCGATACAACCTCGCTTGCAGGGTTAGCTTTAGGCCAAACGGTACTAGCTAAGGCATGTAGAGCCGCGGGGATTGAGTTTGATAACAGCCAAGCACACTCGGCACTTTACGATACAGAACGCACAGCAGAACTATATTGTTTAATAGTAAACCGTTGGCAAGAGCTAGGGGGCTGGCCATTAGCGCCACTACCTGAAAGTGACGCCCAAGAAACTGAAAACACCGAAGAGGATACTAAAACGACTGAGTGATTTTTCCCTCAGAAAGTTTTACTAAGTGGGGTGGGTAAATACGCGAAAACTGTTTTGTGTCTTTTGCTATTTTAAGCTCCACACCTGGGTGCATTATTTCGTTAATTTTAAGTCGGCTAGTTGCCAATAGCTGAGAAATTTTTTGCTTCACCAATCTTTTTTGACGTTGTACGTGCATAGCGCGAGTTTTTATATGCTGCTCATTAGCGGCAATTTTATCTAGTAGCTGTTGGCGTTGAGCAGCAACTGGAATTTTTATCGCTTTTTCTTTAGCTTGTTTAAGTGCAGATGTTTTACTTGCTAACACTTTTTCAAAATCAATTATTTGAGACTGCTTTGAGCGCAGTTCATGCCAGTTTTGAGCTAAAAACACACGGGTCTTAGTCCCTGCCGGCGCACCTAGTTCACCTGTTTCTATACGCATAGCATCAAGAATATTTCCCCCAATTATTTTGCCGCGAGGGTTACCTGCTTTACCCACACGTATTAAGCGCCTTGCACTTAAATTACAATGTAATGCTTGGCGTTCTATAAATAAATCTTGCGCACTTTTAATATTACAGTACTGGGCATAGCCAATAGAAATAGTACGCTGGGCAGAAATTTCGCAAGTAAATGCTTCTTCATTTTCACGCTTACGGCCAATAGCGCCGAGCATAATAGTTACCGCGCTTTGACTTTCAATCGTGCCTGATTCAACAAACCCTAATACAGTAATATCGCCATTGGCTTTAACCCGCATACCGTCTTTTACATCACCAGATATAATTACACTGCCATCAAAATCAACGTGGCCTGTACTTACATCTACGTTATGAAAACACAAAACATCGTCAACCCGCATGCCTCTAGGTAAGGCCACAGGCACACCTTTACAATCGGCAATGAGCATGTTTGGGTTATTAGGATCTATTTTTGTGCCTTCAAAGGGCTGTAATTGATGTTCTTTACCAGGTGTTGCCTTGATCATATCGCCAAAAACCGTATAGCCATCTTCACCTGGAGTAGCTGCTACTCGCTGCATTAAAGGGGTGCCGGGTTTTACCGTAATAATCGCGCCAAGGTCTTTCATATCGACCTTGCCACCTTCTTTTGCTTGGGGGCTAAGTACGCGGTCTTGCGCAGTAGAGCAAAGACGAACAAACCTCGCATCACTGCCTTCTTTAGGGTTTCGGCCATGAGCCACAATAGCGCTGTATGATGTACCTGCAGGGTGAGAAAATTGTTGACCTAAAAACGTATCAAGTGCACGAGGACTAATGCCTTTTTTTACACCGGCTTTAACTAAAGCTGCTTGAGCTGCCTCCATAGAGAGTAATGCGCCGCCTTTGGCCGTGGTAAGCGTAGCCTCTGCAACCATGTTTTTTTCATCAACGTTAATAACAATGCTCGCGTCCGTAGCTTTGGCAATTACTAATGATTCTTGCTGATAATTTTTACTCGGTGAAAATAACTTACCAATATTGCCAGAGAGTACTTCAAACTCGCAATAATCCGACTGTTCAAGTAGCTCAATAAGTTGAGCACTCGTCACCGGAAATCCATTATCAATAGGGTGTGCAGATAACGCCAGCTCACCCGTTTGTTCATTAAATAAAAAAACCGACATTTATAAATTCCCTACGTAATATGCCTGTTATTATGATTATTACTTTTACTACTAAAGCCTTATAGCTAGTGTAAAATTTAACTCCTTATTTGAGCACAACTTGACCGGTATGTTAAGTAAATGTTCAGTATTTGTTTGCTTTTTTACAAACTTGTGCTTGTTTACTGTTCAGTTGATTCAGTTAGCTAAAATAAAAGTGTCACACCCCTTGAGTATCAGTCGTTTACTCAGTTATACTGCCTTCACTGAAAGAAATTCATATTTCAGGGGCTGATTAGGATTCGACGGAATTCAAGAAGCCTGAGGTGCATGTCGAGGTGCGGTTTGCCTCGTAAAAAAGCCGCAATTTAAAGTAATCGCAAACGACGATAACTACTCTCTAGCAGCTTAGGCTGGCTAGCGCTCCTTCCATGTATTCTTGTGGACTGGATTTTGGAGTGTCACCCTAACACCTGATCGCGACGGAAACCCTGGCCGGGGTTGAAGCGTTAAAACTAAGCGGCCTCGCCTTTATCTACCGTGTTTGTCCGGGATTTAAAGGTTAATTAAATGACAATACTAAACATGTAGTACCGACGGTCGAGGCTTTTCGGACGGGGGTTCAAATCCCCCCAGCTCCACCATCTCAAAGAACTAAGACGCCTTTTAGGCGTCTTTTTTTTGCCTAAAATTCAATGATAATCAGCTATGTAGCCTACATGTGGTTCCAGTAAGGGTTTTTAACAGTTTATAAAATCCACAACTTTATGTACCATCGTAAGTACCACAAGGGCTTTTAAATCAAAATTGGTGGTACAAAGATGCCAAAAATAGTCACACCGCTAACGGATACGCAAGTTAAGCAAGCAAAGGCAAAGGATAAAGAATATACCTTACCTGATGGGTACGGTTTAGAATTACGTGTTAGACCTTCGGGTTCTAAACGATGGGTATTTCGTTACCAAAAGCCTTTTACAAAACAGCGCTCAAATTTAGGTTTAGGCACTTACCCTGAAGTTAGTCTTGCTGATGCGCGCAAGATACGCATAGACTTCCGAAAACTACTTAAACAAGATATTGACCCTAATGAGCACAAAAAAGAGCATACGCGCCAGCAAACAGAAGCCGCTCTAAATACATTTTCTCACGTTGCTATTAACTGGTTTGAAGTAAAGCAAACACAAGTAAGTGAAAAGCATGCTATCGACCTTTGGCGCTCTGTTAAAAATCATCTAATCCCACCGTTAGGCAAATTGCCGATTAGCAAAATTACAGCACCTAAAACAATAGAGGTATTAAAGCCCATAGCCGCTAAGGGGAGCTTAGAGACTGTTAAGCGCCTAAGCCAAAGGCTAAACGAGATAATGACTTTTGCGGTTAATACGGGGCTTATACATTCGAATCCTTTGGCGGGTATACGCTCTGCTTTTCAAAAGCCCCAAAAACAAAACATGCCAACAATTGCGCCTGAAGAATTGCCGCAGCTAATGAAAGATATTAGTTATGCCAGTATTAAGCTTGTGACTCGCTACCTACTTGAATGGCAACTACATACCATGGTGCGCCCAAGTGAAGCGGCAGGCGCTAAATGGTCTGAAATAGATCTTGAGAACAAGCTTTGGACTATCCCAGCAGAGCGCATGAAGAAAAAGCGCGAACACTTAGTACCACTTACTGAGCAAACTTTAGAGATTTTAGAGCGTCTTAGGCCATTAAGCGGTCATAGAGAATACTTATTTCCAGCAGATAGAAACCCACGTAGCCATATAAACGAGCAAACAGCGAATATGGCGCTTAAACGAATGGGGTATGAAAAGCGGCTGGTGGCTCACGGCTTAAGAGCCTTAGCCAGTACTACATTAAATCAACATGGCTTTGATGCTGATGTAGTTGAAGCCGCACTAGCCCATATAGATAAAAATGAAGTTAGGCGAGCTTATAACAGGGCTGATTACTTAGAGCGTAGAAGGGTAATGATGGACTGGTGGAGCAGTTTAATAGTTAATCAACCAGTAAAAAATATTATTGTGCTAGAAGATAAAGTGAGAAGGAGCTCATAATGCGTAAATTAGAGAAACAAACTAAATCAGTGGATGATGTAGAGATTACAGAAATGAAAAACAAATATGGCTCAAACTATGGAAAGAGATCAGCTATAAAAAATCAAAGTAAGACTTTTGGTAGTCATGAAATGCTAGAGTTTGACGATATAAAAAATATAGTTGAGTCAGAAGGTGTTAACGATGCTTACGATATCGAAACATTAATTAACGGTATTGAAAAGCAAATCGTTGGGTGGTTACAAATTAAAAACCTTCCTGTTGAAGATTTTAAAAATACAGAGCAGGAGCGCTATTCATTTAAATCATTATCACAAGTGCTGAAAGATGATTATCCAGATATTAAAGGAGCTTTAGAAGCTGCCAGTTGCTTACATGAATTAAATTGCTGTAGAGAGTATTTTTTAAGAGAAGATTATGAAGCTAGCTTAAAAAATTCATTAAGGTTAACTATGGCTTTTCAGCTGTTTTACTTTTCTATTAATGAATCAAAAATAAGTTTAGGTAATTATAGAAATGAAGCATTGATTGGTAGCAACACAAGGTTAACCACCGAACAATATGAGCAGGCATTTGAGTATTTTGAGAAAACTACGTGTAACGACACAAGGAGGCTTAATAAAGGTGAGCGGTGGGAAAAAGTGAGCGAATACGTCAGAGAGCAGCTGAATAGAAATATAAAAGCTGAAACTTTGGGAAAAGCTTACAGAGAACGTAAAAAACTTTAGCAACACGCTTAAAATGCCAAAAAATAATTTTGTATCCTTAAATCTGTCCGATAACAACTATTTAAGGTTTACAATGTACAAACAATCTTTTCTTAAAATTATTCGTCGTCCATTAGTTTTAGAGGCAACAGGCTGGTCAAAGTCGACGCTTTATAACCGTATTCAAGAAGGTTTATTTCCAAACCCAGTTAGCTTAGGGGCTCGTGCTGTAGGTTTCGTCGAAAGTGAATGCGATAAAGTTATTCAAGCTATGATTGCTGGTTATTCTGAACAGCAATTAAAAAGCTTGGTTAAAGAGCTTGTTGCTAATCGCTCAGTGAAACTATAAGGGGCTAATATGGAAAATATACTACTTACTGCGCCTGATGGTGCGCTACCAGAAGTTAGCAGCCCAGCGTATGAATTACTTTCGCTTTTATACGGCAGTAATGAAATAAATAAACTACCAAGAGACTTTTTATGTAATGAGCTAGGTGGTGGCTTTAGGGCTTATTTACAAAAGCTAATGGGTGAGCACTACCAGCACTGGCTAATTCACACTAAGCAGGACGTTTATAACGGTAAAAAACAAACTTTTTATTGGTTAGATGAAAGGCATCTTTCGTGTGACTGGGAGTATGACAAGGACGCAAGAGCGATTGCTCGTAAACAATATAAAGACCGCTCTTACTATGGCACTAAGCGCGCTGTTGAGAGGCTGGAGCGCGCCAAAAGAGAAAAGGCCGCTGCTGATAAAGAATACCAACAGCGTATAAAAAGTAAAAAGCCTACTCAGGGCTAACCTAAGTAGACTTTTTAAAAGTGCGGCTGGTGGTTTAACTTCGACATTGCGCCACCAGCTTTTTTATCATAAACCTTATTATTTGCCGTTACAATTATGTTAGTAGACACTATCAATAAGCTTATAGCTTTAATCTTAAAAAATTTTTAATAAGCATCATTTATTGGTTTTTGACCTTATTTTAAATGGCAGTCCTAATTTAACCTTAAGTTTTAACCTTATAAAGCGTGATAGTAATAACTAACTTGGTACTAGGTAATTAATAATATCCTTTAGTGAATCCCATGCCTTACAGAATGAATACCCGTTATCTTGAAGTAAATAACACAGTGTTTTGGGTCAATGGTAAATACAGCGGAATATATTCACACATGGCAAAACAGATGATTGGGCAAGTAAATGCGATGCTCAGCCACCATAGCAAAGTACATCTAATTCGTTTTGATCTCCGATTATACAAATACACCGACAACAATGAGGTTGTGAGCAAATTTAATCGCATATTGTTTAAGTGGCTAAAGCGTAAATATGGCCTCAAACGTGTTGGGTTTGTTTGGTGTCGTGAAATGGAAACCGCAAAGCAGCAACATTATCACTATGCCCTTATGCTAGATGGTCACAAAGTACGTCACCCTCACGATATACTCATTAAAGTGAAAGACGTATGGGAAACCAACTTACAAGGCTCTGAGTACACGCCTAAGCGTTGCTACTATAATTTAAAGCGTGAATGTGAGGCCTCTATTCAACGCGCAGTATGGCGTATTTCATACTTGGCAAAGACTAGAGGCAAAGGGTATAAGCAGAGTCAAACTAAAAACTATGGAACTAGCAGGATCAGGATAAACAACAATTCGTAGGAAAAGCTATTCAACTTTAATTTCAGAGTTCACCTCTACAAGAAACTCTTTGATTGATAGCAGGGCTGTAGGAGCTCCACCACCTGATCTTTCTATTAAAAAATTAGAATCTTGATAACCTTTATTTGTATTGATCCTTATGAGACAACTGTCAGCACTAACCATTTTTTCTAAAAGTCCTTTAGGTATTACAACCGCATTTTGGCTTTTGGTGTAAATTGTTTTTGAAACAGAGTTATAACCACTATTATCAAATGAAGTAGCTGAATTTGTTGTAAAAGAGTGTTTAGTATTGTTTAAATTAATTTCAAGTGAATTTATTTGAGCATAAGATGAGCCACTTGATGATGACGAATCATAAACTAAATCAATGATGATATTGTCAGGTTGAGAGCTTTTCCATCTGGCACCCAATTTAACGTTATTTGCCCCCCAATCACTTTGAGATTCAAATAAAAAATTAGGTGTCACTTTAATAATTGTTTCATTATCAAACGTTGATTGCTCTTGCGATACTACACCTAGGCCTGCCATTTGGTTTAGAGAGTCACTAACACTTTCGCACCCAGTTAATGCCGCTAAAGATAATAAGCCAATACACAGTAAGCTTTTGTTCATTTCATAAACTCCTTTTTAAATAATAAACTTAATTTAACGCCTGTTTTTCGTACTAAAACAAATGTTACTATATGATCATCAAGGTTATAAAGTAAATGTATTATGGCAAAAGGTATTCATCAAGGCCGTTTAATTGTGCGGCAGTATACAGCAGCCTACACAAGGTTATTCGCAAAAGACTTAAAAGACTTATTAACATTACCACTTGGCAATTACTCTTTAACAGATGAATCCAGCTCAATATCTATAGAGTTAAAGGAAATAGATAATGGGGTTAGATTTTTCAGAACAATTAACACAATAGATAGACAGGAAATAGGCTTAATTACGTGTGATAAAAGCGCTAGCAAAAAACTTTATTTGACCTGTCCTTATTGCCAGATAAAGCGTCAACATTTGTATGAGTTTAAAAAAGGATATTCTTGTAAAGCCTGTTTGAAGCTGAGTTATGCGTCACAAAGTGAGGGTAAGCAGGAGAGATTAGCAAGACGTATTAGAAAGCTTAGAAAGAAAATATGGGATAACTTTCCCGATATAAATAATTTGATAGAGTCCTCTGAGTATTTTCCAAAGCCAAAGTACAAGCGTTGGGCTAAATATGAGCTTGAAAGGGCTCAAGTAATTGAACTGGAGAAAGAGTTTTGGGGGTTAGCTAGCTCTCAATTTCATCGACTTTTTGGAGAAGATTGGGATAGCTACAAAAACTTAATGTAACACACTAAGTAACACCATTGAGCTATTCGGATTTCTATTGTTATTATAAACAACCTCTTAGTTGCTAGGTTCAGATGACCCCAGCCCACCAATTCGCTGTTCGATAACATCCGAACAGATACAGGAAACCCGCTAACCACATAGGTTAGCGGGTTTTTTATTGTCTAAAATATTGCTTTAAAATTAAAGAAGAAAGAGATAGTTTTAAAAATAGTGGAATGAGATTTTAATTACTATCGCGCTTTTGATAGGCAAAATTTGTAGCGAAGATGACTGATAGACCTATTTAAATTTCTAGTAGCTTCCCCACTTTAGGATAATGCTCATGAAAGTATATAGAATTAACTGTAAGAATGACCAAGGGGCTATACTAGATTTTGACCCTTACTCATTGTATCAATCACTAAAAAGATACGTAGACACTTCTGAAACAGAGTTTATGGTTAAAATTTTTGATTTACATGCCAATAATGACTCTATTCAAAATATATGGCCAGATGTTATGCCTATAAAGCCGTTGTTTAATGATTATGAAAAAGTTGATATTTCTATCCAAGGTGGGTTTTTATTATTATCTAAGAAAGCTTATGAATATTTATACCAGCTTTTAAATGAGTATGGTGAGTTCCTAAAAATAGACGTAGATGGCTGTGAAATGATACTTTTTAACTTGCGTGTTTTTGGCCAAGAAGATTTAGATAAATGCATTGAGGACTACTCTAAAGGAGTAAGAAGTGGCTTTAAAAGCTTTGCATTTATTGATTCAGATATAAATAGCAAATTACTATTTAAATCTAAGTTGTTAGATGGGATAGGGCTATTTTGCGGTGAAGAATTTAAGCAATTAGTTATTCAAAGAAAATTAAATGGCATCGAATTTAATGAAATAAATTAGTTCCTTAATTTATTTCATTGTTTAATCTTAATGTAAACACGATAATTTTGATTGAAACAGTATTTGCTTTGATATTTAACCGTGCATTATCTGTATACTAATTTATGGTGCATTACCCAAAGCAACAATAAATCCCCTAAGACTTTCATTCTAAATAGAAAGCAATTGTTACTTAGCTTATTAATGGGTTAAAAGGCTTTCAAGTTATTAAATCATGCGATAGCTACCGCATCACCTTTATTAATACCAAACGTAAAAAGAATCGAACTGCACCAATTAGTGAAAGCTGTTTAATGAAATCCCTAAAAAATCAGGGCCACTATTTGCTGATTGTCGAAAGGCGTTTGAAAGGGCGGTAAATAAAACAGATATTAATTTACCTAAGGGGCAGTGTAGCCAGGTTTTAAGGCATACTTTCGCAAGTCACTTTATGATGAACGGAGGTAATATTTTAGTGTTACAACAGATACTTGGTCATGCAAAGATTGAGCAAACTATGGTTTACGCGCACTGTGCACCAAGTCATTTAGAAGATGCTATCAAATTAGGGCCAAGAATTAGCTAAACAAAACACCAATACCAAACGCAAATCCGTGAGTAACTAATATAATACCGCCTACTTTCCAGAAGGAACCTACTGATATGTTTTCCCATAACCAGGGAAGAGATATAGTCTCAGGCTTTGATAATGGTACCAAATCTAAAGCACCATAGTTCACTTCCCTTCGGATACTCTTAATAACGATAAGCAATTTGTTTTTAGCTGCGTTAAAGTGATCTTTGTATGCATGATGACCTTTGTTATAGAAAACATCAGTTGGTTTAAATCTTACACTGTTTATTTGGTCCAAGTACTCGTCAAATTTAGATGCAACTTTGATTAATGCAAATAAATTAGCTCTTGTTTCTTCAGCGTTGTCTAAATCATCTAACTCAAACGATAATAGTGAAGTTTCAATTATTGACAGATTATTTAAAAAAGTAGATACCAAATTAACTCCCTATAATTCTAAAAATGCTACTCTTTTTCGAAGATTAGATGGATAGCACATAAGAAAAAATGACTTATTTTTCTTCAATAATTGCCGGAGTGCCAATGTAAGTAATGTATAAAAAAGTACCATTACTGAACTGTTGCGATGATGTCGATACTTGAACACCTAGAATAGCATTCGCTTCAATTGGTGCATTATCGACAAATGAATCTATAACCTCTTGATATTCATTTCTGTCGCGCTGCAACATACCACGAATCATTCCTTTACTAGATACCTCAACAGTGCCAGTGACTTGTATCATCCCAAAAGTTTCTTTTACAGTACAACCCTCAGGTAAATTTTCAGTAGTGAATAAAGTTATGCTCATTTCAATTCCTTTGATGTTTAGTTTATTGCAAACTAATGATTACAAGCTCAAAATTCAATCGAATATTGAACTTTAACTATGTCCACATAATGCCCAAAATCAAAAGATTACACAAGACTTTAGAAGATGCCATAAGCAAATAAGCTTTTGATTTTAAAGTAAGTCATTGTTTTTATTCGTTAGCTGTAACAATCGATGCTTTTCGGACGGGGGTCAAATCCCCCCAGCCCACCAATAACGGTTTTTTTATGGCTTTAATTTATTCTGTGCTTGTAGTGGGGTAATCTCCCCATTTTTAATGGAGGTTATCTGTAGAATTTTCGTTGTTTAACTTTTCCAGTTTTTGTATGGGTGTTATCCCACCTATGCCCATGTTAGGGCGTTCATTATTATAAGTCCATAACCA
>NZ_JAQREZ010000166.1:0-436 GCF_028598715.1 Pseudoalteromonas sp. GABNS16E | reverse complement strand
CGAAGGTGAAGTACTGCCACGTTCGTTAATTGCTTCTCAAGTATGGGATATGAATTTTGATAGCGACACCAATGTGATTGATGTTGCCATTCGTAGGCTAAGAGCAAAAGTTGATGATGACTTTACTGTTAAATTAATTCATACGGTTCGTGGTATGGGCTATAAATTAGAGGTTGAAACTGATGGCTATTAAGTCACGGCCTTTATCACTTACGATGCGTGTTGTGTTGTTTGTCGCTGTAACCGTTATTGCGTGCTTAACTTTAGTTGCCACCTTAATAAATAGTTCGATAAAACATCATTTTTTCCAGCAAGATAGTAGTGAACTGCATGTTATTAATCAATCTATTGAATTAGTTTTAAGACAACAGTATAAATCAAACCTGAAACTTAAAAATGAATTATCTAACGCTGTAGCGGGTCATCACGGTGTTTA
>NZ_JAQREZ010000165.1:0-438 GCF_028598715.1 Pseudoalteromonas sp. GABNS16E | reverse complement strand
TCAGCGAAGGAAGTATTGAAGAAAACCAAACCGATATTTTATGGGGTCACGCCGTATCAGCATATTGGGATACTCAAGCAGGTGTTCGTCTTGATTACAATAAAGAAGGTGAAAATCGGCAATGGTTGGCTTTTGGCTTACAAGGTTTAGCCCCTTATTGGTTTGAACTTGATATGACAGCATACGTAGGTGAGCGAGGCAATACCGCATTTACGTTAGAGGCAGAGTACGAACTACTACTCACGCAAAAGCTAATTATACAACCGCGAGCCGAAATTACACTTTATGGCAAAAACGATAAACAAAACGAGCTTGGAAGTGGCCTATCAAGCAGCGCGATTGGCTTTAGGGTTCGTTATGAATTTACACGCCAGTTTGCGCCCTATATTGGCGTTGAATGGAGCAATAAATTTGGCAATACCGCCGACTATGCCACAT
>NZ_JAQREZ010000164.1:0-468 GCF_028598715.1 Pseudoalteromonas sp. GABNS16E | reverse complement strand
TAAAATCAGCAATCGTTTTAAAGTCGGGTGCCAACTTACCAAGTAGCCACATCAGTTCAATATTGCGTTGGCATTCGGTTTCTAATCGGCGGGATGATTGAATACGGTTGAGGTAACCATAAAGATACAGTTTTAATAATGTGGCTGGATGATACTTAGGGCGGCCTGTGGACTTTAAAGTTAACCCTTTAAACTCCAATTCAGCTAGATTTAGTTCCTCAATGAAAACATCAATCACTCTGACCGTATTATCTTCACTGACGTAGTCTTCCAACGATTCTGGAAATAACGTTGATTGGTCACGACTTTCACCGCTTATAAACTTTGACATACTGCCTCAACCCTCAACTGAATCAATAGTCTAATTATATAAATATCAGTATATTAAGTGAACTAAATGTATAGATTAATAGATCATAAGCAGAACATACTTAGACCAAAAGGTGATCAGAGTTTTCACACAGTCTG
>NZ_JAQREZ010000163.1:0-469 GCF_028598715.1 Pseudoalteromonas sp. GABNS16E | reverse complement strand
TATTATATGAAGTTAGATTTTTGTTTCCTTTTAAGAGGTTTTTTGAAATAAATCTTGTAAGTCTATAATTTCTATTTTGGATTAACAAACTTTGTGTTATTTACAAAGCATAGAATTCCATTATTTAGAAAAGGTTGAGCAATCCGGAGAAGTCATAATTCTGAAAAATACACTGAATTCTTCTCATTTGACTTCCACTAGAAAAATCATGTTTTTACCGGCTTTAGATTTGGGACGTGCTTTAGATCCAATTTCCGAACTGGGTCGACTCAGTTGACTATGACTTGCAGGACATTGAATTCCTACCGTTTTTTCATCCTTTGAAACCCAAACAACTCGACTCATTGCACGGCATTTTGGACACTTGATTTTGTCGCCAATATTTGCTATGTTCTCGTTCCCCTCTTTTTTTAATTGTCCAGTGCTGTTTTTTTTACCTTACTTGTTAATTTTCATGAACTCGAATAGA
>NZ_JAQREZ010000162.1:0-488 GCF_028598715.1 Pseudoalteromonas sp. GABNS16E | reverse complement strand
TGGGGTTCTAGGGATTTTCCCCTCTAAAGTAACATAGAACGCTACAGGTATTATATTATATGGTCTGTGGCGGTGGGTTACCTTCCAATATTCTGCCATCTTATATAAACACCATCAATCATATTGGCGTTTATTCATCATGGCAATTAGTAATGAACTCTCGATTCTGACTC
Source organism: Pseudoalteromonas sp. GABNS16E (assembly GCF_028598715.1). NCBI lineage: Bacteria > Pseudomonadati > Pseudomonadota > Gammaproteobacteria > Alteromonadales > Pseudoalteromonadaceae > Pseudoalteromonas > Pseudoalteromonas sp. GABNS16E. The sequence continues at coordinate 315 of NZ_JAQREZ010000162.1, read as the reverse complement.
AGGCAGAACAACGAGACTTGTATTCAGCACCTCAGTTTTCTATTGAGGAACAACGTTTGTATTTTTCGCTAAACGATGTAGAACAGGCCGAATGCCGTACTATCAGGCTTACTAAACATCGTTGTTATTTCGTGGCGCTTCTGGGCTATTTTAAATCTAAGCCAGTGATCATTGCTCCGAGTTTCCGTGATATCAGTATCGACATGCAGTTTATTGCCTCCCAAATTCAAAGAGGTAAAGGGATCAGGCCTTTCAGTGTCAGTAAAATGCAGCGTGACCGTATTTACTCAAGGATACTGCGTCTACTTAATTACA
>NZ_JAQREZ010000161.1:0-541 GCF_028598715.1 Pseudoalteromonas sp. GABNS16E | reverse complement strand
CGTCCGGCCAACCACACCTAGCAACACCATTTTTTGTATTTGAAAATACCTTCAACTTTTTATTGGAGGTCATTATGAATTCACCCATCCCTAAACGTTGGCTAGAAATCCTAGCGCTTCGCTCATCATTTACTGGAACGAATGAAGCGTTTTGCAAACACCATCAAGTATCTATCAGCTCGTTTTATAAATATAAAAGCATGCAACAGGTGAAATCTTCAGGTGCATCACCTCAATTTGTCCGAGTTGAGCAACAAACCCAACGCACACACGTCAGTATCACTGAGCAACCAACGATTAACTTTAATACGCGCACTGGCCAACTGACATTACCCACAACACTTAACTGTGATGCTATCGTCTCAATTATTAAAGGTCTATCAGCATGAATATGTTTGTTAATCCGCCCGAGGTGTACTTATGTGCTGAGCATGTGGACTTTCGTAAATCCATCAATGGCCTTGCGGCGTTGGTGGAATGTGAGCTTGAATTACCCGTGCTATCGGGCGCGCTGTTTGTGTTTTGTAATAAAAAGCGCGAC
>NZ_JAQREZ010000160.1:0-547 GCF_028598715.1 Pseudoalteromonas sp. GABNS16E | reverse complement strand
AGTAGATGCTGTATGTACAAGGGGAGTAAGTAGAGATGATGTTTATCGGCATTGATATTAGTAAAGAGAAGATTGATTTATCGTGGTTGAGAGACCAGCTTACAAACAAGATTAAAACAAAAGTCTTTAAAAACAAGCATCGAGACTTTTTAGAAATAGAAAAATGGCTTTTAAATACAACTAAAAGCGCTGCTAGTGAACTCGTTATCACACTCGAACCAACGGGTGTTTATCATGAAGCACTGATGTATTTTTTACACGAGCAAGGCTTTAATATTATTTTAGCGAATCCTGGTAAAGCTAAAAAGTATGCTGATGCGTTAAACATAATTCATAAAACGGATAAATCTGATGCAACGATGCTTGCCCATTACGGCTGTGCAAAGCACGCAGTCGTTGATTATTGGCAACCTGAAGCGTTAGAAGTTAGAGAGCTTAAAGCCCTTATTCGTCGTTTAGATGCGCTTGAGAGTAACCGACAACGAGAAGCTAACCGATTAGATGCAAATGAATTTAGCAACGTTTCAGCACGTGTTTGCCAATCGAT